>JBEPYC010000114.1:0-10647 GCA_041641555.1 Chitinivibrionales bacterium
TTTGAGACCGCATGTTTTTTGGGTGCAACTCCAGTCGGGGTAGTATCGACATGAATAACCGAAGGCCGTCGGTTGTCCGCACTCTTGTACGCCTCGAGGATTTCACCGGTCTTGTCGGTTGAGCGATCATTCACCACGATTACTTCGAAACGATTGTATGGCACAGATTGGGCAAAAACAGAGTCGAGGCACGTGGTAATTGTAGCTTCTTCGTTGTGGGCTGCGATAATCACCGAAAAATTGATGTTTTGTGGCTCAGTTCCCGGCTCGATCGAAAGGAGCCCTCTGAGAAGAAAGAAAACGATTCCCAGGTATATGATGGATATCAGTAGAAATGTTGAGCCCAGAATGAACATGTGTTTTTCAGCTCAGCCCTTATGGTATTTCGAATTAATCCTTATGGAAACAGCGCGGTACAGCTGTTCCATCAGGATATATTGTGCCATTTCGTGCGTAAAAGTCATAGGGGAAAGGGATACAAGAAGATCCGCCTCGTCTTTGACTTCCCGGGCAAGCCCGGTGGGGCCTCCGATAAGGAATGCAAACTTCCGTCCCTTGGTAAGGGACTGGGCGAATGCTTGAGATGATTGCAGTGCTCCTTCTTCGGAGAGAGCAATCACGGTCCGCCCCGGATTTTTTCGAAGAGTTGCCATAAGAGCACTTGCATCACGTTTCGGGTCTCCATGGTCCTTTACCGGTACAAGTTCGACTTTGGCATGACGAGTGAGGCGCTTTTGGTATTCCTGGATCTCCGCATTCAATGAAGCGTTTTTGGCTTTACCTACAAAGATGATCAGGGCGTCCAGAAGAGGGCTGTTGGAAGACATTGGCTAAAATCTGTATCGTGCTGCAATCGGGAAGCGTCGCCCGGACCCGAATGCTTTGGGGGTTACTTTAAGTCCCGGAGCCGATTGCCGTCGCTTATACTCACTCCGTGTAAGAGCTGTAAGAACCCAGTCCACCGTGCTCGCGGGTATCCCCTGTTCGATAATTTCATCGCGAGACCGGAGTTCTTCGATGAAAAGCTGCAGTATTGTGTCGAGTGTCTCGTATGGCGGCAGACTGTCCTGATCCTTTTGATCAGGACGGAGTTCGGCTGATGGTGGTTTTTCGATGATAGCCGTGGGTATGCGCTCGCCCTCGGCGTTCATATGTCTGGCAAGTTCATAAACCCGCGTCTTTGGCAGGTCTGATATAACGCTCAACCCGCCATTCATATCACCGTAAAGGGTACAGTATCCTACAGCCATTTCGCTCTTGTTACCGGTTGAGAGCAGCAGGTAGCCGAATTTGTTGGAAAACGCCATGAGAATGTTTCCGCGTACCCGTGCCTGGAGGTTTTCTTCGGTTACATCTTCTTCTAAGTGACTGAATGATGGACGCAAAACTTCTAAAAAGGAGCTAAAGGGGCTCTCTATGGGAATAGTAATGATCTTCACACCCAGGTTTCGGGCCAGCTTCTCGGAGTCCGAAATGCTGCCTTCGGAGGAATACCGGGAAGGCATTGTAATCCCCAGGACATTCTCAGCACCGAGGGCATCGCAGGCAAGCGCGCAGGTAACTGCTGAATCTATTCCCCCCGAAAGCCCAATGAGGACGCCTTTGAATCCGCATTTACTGACGTAATCATAGAGGCCGAGTACCAGGGCGCCCCGAATACTTTCTATGGAATCGGATTCAGACAGGATCTCGTTAGGCGGTTCCCCAACTGAATTCGTATCGGCAATAACTACCGATTCTTCGAACGCCGGCAGGCTTGCAATAAGGTTGCCCGAAGAGTCGAATACGAGACTGGTTCCGTCAAAAACGAGTTCGTCGTTTCCTCCAACCTGGTTAACAAAAACAAATCGACGGTTGTGGCGCTTCGCGTGGCTCTGCATCAGGTTGAACCGAATCTGCTGTTTCCCCATGTGAAAGGGGGATCCGGAGACATTGATCAGGAGGGTCGCGCCTTTGCTTACCAGGTCTTCGACCGGGTCCAGATCGTAGTATCTGCGAGCCCACATCTTTCCGGAATTCCACGCATCTTCGCAAATGGTGATTCCCAGCGTCTCTCCCTTGAACTCAAAGACATCAGTCGATTCAGCCGGATCAAAATACCGGCTCTCATCGAAAACATCGTAGGTGGGAAGAAGACACTTGTCCTGCTGGAAGACAACAGAGCCGTTATGAATGAGAATGGCCGAGTTGGTTAACCCTTTGCCAACTGAAGCATCGGATTTACGTGCCGCGCCAATGAGAATGCCTGTTTCAGGCACGTTCTTTGAAAATGCGCAGAGTTCATCGACCGCCTGTGCGCTTTGCGCAATAAACCACTCATGTTCGAGAAGGTCGCGTGGAGGGTAACCCTCCAGAAAAAGCTCTGGAAAGACCGCAAGCTCTGGTTTAGGGTCAGAAAAGGAAGATACCGTTTTTTTGACAACGTCCGCATTGCCCGCAGTATCTCCCATTATTGAGTTGAGCTGGCAAAGGGCTATACGCATATTACTTTTCCGCCGAAGTAGTTCAATCTATCAGCGATGAGCCGCCCATATCTTCGGGCTTCTCAATTTCTGCAAGTTCAAGGATTGTCGGGGCTATGTCGCATAAGGCGCTATCGGACCGAAGCTTTACGTCACCTGCACCAACGAGTGTGATAGGGACAACGTTTACCGTGTGCGCAGTCATCGGAGAACCGTCCGAAAGCTTGGTCTGTTCCGCATTGCCGTGATCGGCCGTCAAAATGCAAACACCACCCTTTTCCAGAACTGCTTCTACAAGATCGTGGACACAGGTATCAACCGTTTCGACTGCTTTTATAATCGCTTCTTTCACTCCCGTGTGACCGACCATGTCGCAATTAGCGAAATTGGTTATGATGATGTCGTATTTGTCTGATTTCACCGCCTCGACCAGCTTGTCACGGACTTCAAGTGCACTCATTTCAGGCTGAAGATCGTATGTTGCCACTTTGGGGCTTGGAACCAGCATCCGGTCTTCACCGGGGAATGGATCGTTCTTCTGCCCGTTGAAAAAGAACGTGACGTGCGCATACTTTTCTGTTTCAGCACATCGCAACTGTTTGAGACCTTTTTCGGCAATGACCTCACCCAGGAGGTTTTTGTTCTGCATCTCGGGAAATGCTTCTTCGAAACGCCCGTTATCGTAGTAATGGGTCATCGCCACAAAGTGGATTTTGTGATCAATGGTCGGGAAATCATTGAATTCCGGCTCTACGATGGCTTTTGTGAGCTGGCGTGTCCGGTCGAACCGGAAATTGAAAAACACCATGACATCGTCTTGCCCAGCCCCGTTATACCCAATCAGCCGAGGCTGAATGAATTCGTCGTTTTCTCCCTCCGCATATGCATCTTCGATTGCTTCTTTCCAGCCTGCAACCGCTTTGCCTTCGCCCTTCATAATCGCGCGGTATGCTTTTTCGGTTCGATCCCACCGAGTATCCCGGTCCATGGCAAAGTATCGACCGATTACCGAAACGACTCGTCCCACACCGATTTCATCAATGCCTTTCTGAAGAAAGGAGAAATGCTCCAATGCAGATTTCGGTGGGGTGTCACGTCCGTCGCTCAAGGCGTGTATGACAACACGGTCAAGATTCCGTTCCTTACAGAGCTTGAGAATGGCATGACAATGCCGCGTAACCGCATGCACACCTTCTTCCTGTATAAGTCCCATCAGATGAAGCGTTGAGTTACGCTGCTTCGCCAGATCGACAGCCCGGGTAAGCGCAGCGTTCTCGAAAAAATCACCATCGGAGATTGATTTGTCTATGCGGGTCAGGCTTTGATAGACTACTCTTCCGGCACCGAGATTCAGATGCCCGACTTCACTGTTTCCCTGGTAGCCGTCAGGTAATCCCACGGCGAGTCCGGAGCACTTGAGCGTAGTCGTTGGGTACTTTGATTCGTATTCATCGGCATAGGGGGTTTGCGCGGAACGGATGGCATTGGCCTCGTTGTCGGGCCCTCTTCCCCAACCATCACGAATCACAAGGCAAATAGGTCGGTGCTTCATTTGGTTTTCTTCTCGCTTCCTTTGTCCTCGGGTGTCGTTTTATTCGGGGCGGCAGCATCTGCTACTCGCTCATCTGCCTTCTTCTGCTTATCACGATGATAGAAGCTCCAGTCCTCGATGGTTCCGGTTCCTTTACACGGCCAGCATTCACCGACACCATCACAGTATCGGCAGGACCCGCTTCCCTTGCAGTAAGGGCATTCTTCTTCGTACTGAGCTTTGCTTAGTCCCCGTTCAGGTACGGCTATTGAAACGGTTTTCCGTGTCCCGGTTCCTTCGCAGAAACTACACTTGCCGCTACCCTTGCAGTAAAAGCATTCTCCGGCCTCAGGAGTGCAGAAGGGGCATTCCTTTGGATCGTATCGAGCCTGTCGCTGATCCATTCGTGCACATGATCCAACAACCAAAGCCGATAACGCAGCTCCAAAATTCCGTCGTTTCATCACAAATTCCTCAGGGGTTAGGGATGATACTACCGATGTGTCGATCCCTCGCGTAGACTCACAAAAATAGTTTCCGTCTGCGCATTGCACCATGTGTAGGCGGAAAGGAGTCCGGCAGGACCTTCGTTCCCATGCATGAATCGTATGAATCCGCGTATGATCGCGGATAATTCAGTAACACATTCGCCTCCGGTCTCACCCGGAAACGGGTATATGTTGCTTCGCTGAATAAGAGTGTGTAACTTCGCTATCTGCACTAACCGCGGATACTCCGTAACACACTCTACTACGCTGTGCTGGCGTGGGTATTGAAGGAGTGGGTGGCTCAAGCAGGGCAAAAGCAGAGGTGATCACCTTGTACTTTATTTGGTGTTCTACCGAGCCGGAGTTTTAACCGGACGAGCTTCGGCTTCGGTTACCGGTTTGCCCGCTCTTTGCCAGCCGACTATACCCTGAGACAGGTGGTATAACTTCGAAAACCCTTCTTCAACGAGAATCTGGGCTGCAACAGTACTTCTGTTACCCGTCCGGCAGTATATGAGTACCGGCTTATCTTTGTGGTTTTGCAGTTCCGAAACACGCTGCTGAAGCTGTTGGAGGGGCACAAGCGTGGCTCCCTGGATATGGCTCCTGTAGTATTCCGCGGGTGTGCGAACATCGAGCACGAGCGCATTCTCTTTTTCTATCATTGCCGATGCCTGTTCAACGGTAAGTTCGTTGAGCATAATATCATCATTCCCTTCATATTGCATGACTACAACTCTCCCTACCTGAGCTCCATCGCCTTCAGGACAGTTTCCATTGCAAAACACTGGAAAAACGCCGATCTTTTCCGCTTTGAACCGAACCTCGACATCTTTTCCGCTTTGCCCCTGCTCCGAAATTCCGAATTCAGGAACGTGGAGCGAGTAGGCGTACGATGGATTTTTTACCACCAGTTTGACCGTCTCTCCCCGATAGACATAAAGGTCACCTATTTCCATTGTCGGATTAAGCTGGATAACGCGCGTACCCTCTACTATATTGCCGTTTGCCTCCAACTCGGATGTTGCCGGAGATGATGAAGCCGAATCTGAAGTTAGCAGGTCTATGGCGCGAATGTAATCATCTTTCGGATGTACTCCGGTCATTGCGTGGACCGCCTTCTGCTCGTGAACAAAGACGACATAAGGAATCCCTCTAACGCCAAATGCCGAGGCTATTTGTGGATTCTTATCTACATTAATCTTGTAGACATCGGCAGCAGCTTTCTGCTCCTGGGCTATTTCTTCGAGCATAGGGGAGAGAATTTTGCATGGCCGGCACCAGTCCGCGTAGAGATCAAAAAGTAAAAGGCGGTCTTCGGATGACTCGAGTACCGCATTAAGCTGATCGACATTTTCGATTGTTTTAACCGCGCTTTCAGTCTCTGCACCATCCTTACCTTCTGAATTACAGGAAGCGAAAAGGACCGTGGTGACTGCGAGCGCAATCGAACCAAGCATCCTGGGGTTCAGCATGAAATCTCCTCGGTGAAACGGTTATTTTATAAAAGTTGCCACTAACAACAATTACGTGATTCCAATTACGAAATTACATATGAACTGAAGATCCTTCCAAACAAGGCATGTGCACCTTGTTCGATCTGAAACTGCAACGTAGATTAATATCTGTTCGGTAATTACGAGAAAAAACGAATCTTCTTGTCAGCACGGAGGGTATGCTTTGAAAAAGGCTCGATTTTTTACGGTTTTGGCTATTTTGCTGGTACCCATCGCTTTGTATGCGCAAATCGATCTCAGCAATCTCGATTCGGAAGCACTTCAGGGTGAAGCTCCTGAGGAGCCGGTGAAGATCGAAGTAAGTACAGATGTAGATGACGATTCTTCGAAAATCACCACTACATTTTCATTCAACATGCCCTCCGATGTTTACGTATATCGGGCCGATTCGCTGTTTTTCAAACTACAGTTCGAAGAGACGGTCGGCTTAGGTAATGCGTCGGTGCATATGCCCGCCCCTGTCGTGCATACCAATTTCGATGGGACGAAAGTCGATGTAATCACGGATGGGCAGAGTATTGAAGTAACCAGAGAGATTCGCTCGGAAACCTGGCGAATGCGCGGATATATCAGATATCAGGCCTGTAACAAGACTACCTGTTTTACCCCGCGTAAACATCCGTTCGTGGTTTCGAGTAATCCCAATGACACTCTGCCGGTTGTAGCAGCGGTTGCATCTCAAGGACCGGAGGAAACCGGCGGTCAGTGGCGTCGTGCGATCCAAGGCTTTACAGCAGAAGGGAAAGCTGCCGGTTACTTAGGGGCTGACGAGTTCATTTCATTTCTGGAGAACCCCGGTGCCGGCGGAATGAACTTCGCAGGGAAAAATCTGTGGCTGATTATCGGACTCGTGCTCATCGGTGGCATCGCTCTGAACCTCACACCGTGTGTGTTGCCGATGATTCCTATCACTCTGGCGGTGATTGGTGCCGGTGCACAGGCAGGATCCAAGAAACGCGGCTTTTCGGTAGGAAGTTTTTACGGACTCGGAATGGCGGTGGCCTACGGCATACTGGGGCTCGTTGTGACCGTGACCGGTGCCCAATTTGGTGTAATCAATTCTTCTCCGGTATTTAATATTGCCATCGCAGTTCTCTTTGTGATACTGGCCTTGGCGATGTTTGATGTCATTCATATCGACTTCACGAAGTACCGGTCCGGTGTCCCTGCGAACAAGTCCAAGAAGGGTAATCCTGCAGTGGCCCTGTTCATGGGGGCAATTGCGGCTCTCCTGGCAGGGGCCTGCGTTGCACCTGTTATAATATCGGTAGTATTGTATGCGTCGACTTTATATGCACAAGGACAGATTGCCGGTTTGCTACTTCCGTTTCTGCTTGGAATCGGCATGGCATTACCCTGGCCCTTTGCGGGTGCAGGTCTTTCCATACTCCCCAAGCCCGGAAAATGGATGAACTGGGTAAAGGGTGCGTTTGGCGTAATCATTCTCGTCATTGCCCTTCAGTATGGTTTCACAGGGGTGAAGCTGATGAAAAACCAAAATGCCAAACCTGCCAATGTCACGGCGTCGAATTCAGATCTTCAGTGGCACGGGTTGACCGAAGGCCTTGCGATTGCAGAAAAAGAAAACAAACCGGTGTTCATCGACTTCTGGGCGACTTGGTGCAAGAATTGCCTTGCCATGGATGCCACGACTTTCAAAGACGAGAAGGTGGAGGCAAAACTCAAGGAGTATGTGCTTGTGAAGTATCAGGCCGAAGACCCTCAGGACCCGGAAACCAAGAAGGTCCTGGACCAGTTCGATGTTGTCGGGCTTCCTACTTATGTTGTTTTGACACCCGAATAGTTCCGGAAGCAGTCTTCGGCAAGGACTGCTTAATTTTCACCGGCTTCACCGAACTGGAATGTTACTCCTATGCCGAGTGTTGATTTCAGCCGCACGTCTGGATTGATCTGCCTGTCGTACAACGCTTGAGCGTACAAGTTGATCATCAGGTATTTCGCAGCATTGATGATGAGTGTGTTTTCCCAGTTTATGTCGGGATAGCGCCAGTAGCTGCTGTCCGATTCGGATGCTTCAGTCGAAATCAATGCCTCGTAGATTTTCAAGTCGCTTTTGAGTTCGAGAATCTTTTTTGGGGTACTGGTGCGAAGTTCTGCCACCAGCTCAAGACCACCATCGTTTACAATATCGGTTTCGTAGGTAATGCCCGGTGATGCAGACGAGACCTGTGCTTTATCACGGTCGATGGTCTGCCGTACGGCAACTCCGGCACGCGCGGTCAAAGCAATTCGATCCTGTTTGAGAATGCTTCTGGATCCACCTGCACTCTCGGTCATTTCCACTGGGTTGAAATAACGTTCGTTTGCCGGATCGCGGGTATCCAGGAATCCCGATATTATCCGCAGGCCCAGGTAAGGATCGATCCAGGTCTGAAGGGTGAAGCGAAGAAGTGATTCATAGTCTATAAGATCGGTTGATTTCTGAGGTGGAGACCACACTGGCTCCGGACCAGGGCCTTCCTTTTGAAGAATGGTCTGGCCAAACGCGATCTCAAGAGTGTTCCGCCAGTCTAATTGTCTGGTGAATTGCCTTTCGGCAGTCCCCTGAACGCGGGATACCCAGGTTACCGTACTGAGTTCCCCGCCTTGCCAGTGATCATTGTAGTAAGTTGCACTGGCATTCAAGCCGGCAGTAATGTCGAATTCCCAACCGGTGGGTTGATTGGCATTGGAGTCGGTGGCACTATAGAGTGTCGTGGCAATGAGCAGAAGCATGCTAAGCTGGCGAATCGTGTCGTTCACAATGATCACCCTTTCTCGTATGTGTTCACTAAGATGGTAGGTTAGTGCGCCGTATGCATGTTACTTTGAGCACACCGTGCATACCGCGGCCTGACTGGTTAGATTCTTCGGTTCCGGGACAAAAAAATGGTGCATTGTGCCGTGAAAAGCAACTGTCTGAGGCCAGCGACCGCTTAAGCAATGGGGTAGTAACGCTCTTTTCAGGGGAGCTCTTCGAGGAATTCGGGACCTCCGTAGATACCGATATCGTTTCGGCTTCCATCGGGGTCTTTGAGCTGCTTGAATGGTGCTCCTGCATCGCGGCAGGGGGAGTACGGGGAGAGGCTGTACCGAGGGTGCGATTGGGTTCGCCGATGCGCTGCGAGAGAATCCACAAGCTTGTCGTGCAAAACCTTCGCCAGCAGCGTATCCGATACGCGTGACTTCTCGGTTGGAATGGTAATATCCCGTTCGACAGCAATCGAGTCTCCGACTGAGCCGGCAAAGATTGGATTGCCAAAAATGTTGTGAGCAAAATCAGCGGAGTCTTCGGCGTGTTTCTCTGAGATAATACCTAACTCGGGATTGCAGTCAAGAAAATTGCCATCGGTATTGCCATACACGCAGTTGTATTTGAATTCTATCCGCGATACGCCGTCGCACCAGACACCGTTGTTTTTGTTTTTGGTGATAATGTTGCTATAGAATACGGGGTTGGATGCAATAGTGCGAATGCCGCAAACAAGATTGGATGCAATAACACAGTTATACACCCGGGCATTACCTTTGTCCTGACAAAGAATCCCAACGTTATTGAACTCGATAATAGAGTTCCTGATTATGGGCGAACAGGTACGCGCAACAACCCCGTTGCAGGCACCGGCAATATCGGTAAAAGCTATTTCTGTCAGTTGATCATATGATCCGTCGAAAACTATGCCGTACCATGAACAATTTGACCGGTTTTCGCCCAGCGGGGAAAAAGTTATTCGATTATCTCGCCTGCCGATACAGCTGAGCATCCCTTTTATTTTTATTGCCGTGGTGACGGAGTCTGTTTTGTCTAATTGCTCGATATCGGAATCGTAGTGCAGCGGAGGGGCGACAAGGATGCGGGTTCCCGGGGCAATAGAGAGGCGAGCTCCTTTTTCGACCACAATGTCACCGCGTATGATGTAAGGACTGCCCTTGCTTGTCCACCGAGTGCTTTGTGTGATGATGCCCGAGACTCGGGTCTCAGCCCAAATTCCCGGATGAACGCCTGGCCCAAGCAAAATGATCACTGATAGTATGCAACCAGGAATTTTCACAATGCAGGTACCATAAGCTTGTATTTGTTGAACAGGTAATACATCATCCAGGGTCCGCTTTTGGCCGAATAGGTTTTTCCCGAGAGCGGGTTGGCCCCTTCCCCTTCCCCGTCGTCCTTACTGATCAGCAGAAGTTTGACCTCAGAGAGACTGTCGACAATCTTCTGCCCGATTTTGGCAAGCCCCAGGTCTGAGAGAAGAAGCCAGAGGTCATCGCCATTGACAGTTATGGTTTGCTCGACGGGCGAAATGATTTCGGGGTTCTGCTCGGCAAGCGCAAAAACCATCTCGGCGGTGTCATTGGGTATTGGCTGTATCTTATCCAGGGCTTTGCGCAAGAAAAGCCGCAGAAACCGACAATATTCATCGAAACGCTCTTTGTCGGCCAGTGTAACCGATTGCTCTCCCATTTCGATAAACCCATGTTGTGAGAGGAAATCCAACGCTTTCATGACACGGTGATTAGGAGTACCGAGCAACTGGATAAGTTGGGTGCAGGTTTTCTGTAAGTTTAATTCAAAGCATTCGGGTGACCGTTTCTGTGCGCGCGAAAACAAATAGCCGAGAGCCAGGATGATATTCGCCCCTGAGTTGCCG
>JBEPYC010000115.1:0-10613 GCA_041641555.1 Chitinivibrionales bacterium
AGCATCCCGGACTTCGCTCCATCCGCGTATAACCGAAGATCTATCCCCGATGAAATGGTCCGGAGTTTGCTTGGTTAGGAAAATGTCTGAGGCTTGTGCCATGGCTGTGCGGCTATTTGATTGTGCAGAATATGGAGCCGAAACAAGCTTCACCCGACGGGGCAGGGGCACGTATAATATTTTCCTCTCATGCAATTCCTTGAGGCTTCGCGTGTAAAACTGGTAAAACGCGTTTGTGGTCGGGCCATGGTCTGAGAGGAGTTTTTTTTCCAACACCGAAGAGGAGGTTGGCAATGTCTATGTTCGAGAATCTGGAAAAAGCCGTGTATGCCGGAATCGGTCTTGCCTTCATGACTAAAGAGAAGGCCGAGGATGTCACTCGTAAGTTTACATCTGAAGCAAAGATGGGCGAAGCCGAGGGGAAGAAGTTTTTCGACACAATAATGGCACGCTCCAATGAAGCGCGAGCGCAGATGGAACAGATGATTCGTGAAAACGTGGAAAACACCTTCGACAAGCTCAACGTTCCCAGTGCGCAGAAAGTGCGCGAGATGGAAAGCCGGGTTGCTCGTCTGGAAGCCAAGGTTTTCGGGGTAGATGAGGAGAAATAGCACTCGCTCGCGACGAAGAGGACTGCTGCATCTTGGGCGATACGGTGAGATTCTCTCTGTCTTTGTAAAATACGGGTTCGGGGATTTTCTTGCCGGCCTCAATATCGAACGGTATCTTTCCGTTCCACGCAAATTTGTTCCCCGCGCGACATCGATCAGGGTACAACGCAAGATGTCGCGTTGGGAACGTGTGCGCTGCGCAATCGAGGAGCTCGGACCGAGCTTTATCAAATTCGGGCAGTTCATGTCGAATCGGCCCGATATTCTTCCTCCCGAGCTGATCACCGAGCTGGAGCACCTTCAGGACAATGTCGCTCCCATGTCTGCCGAATCGCTGGAAAAGGAGCTGCTAAAAGGGTTCGATAAACCGATTACCGAAGTCTTTGCATATTTTGATAAAACTCCAATCGCTTCAGCCTCGATAGCCCAGGTCCACCGCGGGCGGCTTCCTGGTGGTGAAGAAGTCGCGGTGAAGGTCAGGCGCCCCAGGATTCACCATTCGGTCAGAACCGATATCGATATCATTTATGATTTCGTTTCTCTTCTGGAAAAACGGTACGAACGAGTTCGAGCGCTGGGATTGACGCAACTGGTTGATGAGTTTCAGCGGACAATCACCAAGGAAATGGACTTCACGGTTGAAGCTGCTCATATGGAGCGCTTCCGAAAAGATTTCAGATCGGAACCGTCGATCTATGTTCCCTTGGTTTACATGGAGCATACCTCCGCGAGCGTGCTGGTTTCCGAATATGTACACGGAATAAAGGTGTCGGAAACCAAACGGCTGCGTGAGGCCGGTATTGATCCCAAGGATGTGGCTCGGCAGGGGACCCACCTGATACTCCGGCAGATTTTCGATAACGGTTTTTTTCATGCCGACCCTCACCCCGGCAATATACTTGTTCTCTTCGATGGACGGATTTGCTTTCTTGATTTCGGGGCAGTTGGGATCATTCCACCAACTCTGCGGCATCATCTGAGTGTCATACTCTATGGAGTCGTCAAAAAGGATCCTTCGCGAATAGTTCGATCGCTCACACAGGTTTCACGTGAAGGGATAGCCAGTATCGAGCGCCTGGAATACGACGTAACCGAGTTTATCGAGGAATACTCCTTGACAATGCTTCGGCAGGTCGACGTGGGCGAGGTGTTACGGAGGTTCGCGGCGATGATCATGGAGCACGATCTCAGGGTGGTACCTGGATTCTATCTCTTGCTCCGCGCGCTTATCAGCCTGGAAGGCGTAGGGCGACGGCTGGACCCGGATTTCAGCCTGACGACCGAACTCGAACCGCACGTTCGCCGTATGATGCACGAGTATCCCCGAATTCAGTATGTGCCCTACGAAATCTATTTCACCCTTCTTGATTTTGTGACTCTGCTCAAGGACCTTCCGTTCGAAACCCGCAATCTCATTCGTCTGGTCAAACAGGGCGGAATCCGTATTCAGTTTGAACATCGGGGACTGGAGCCTTTGATTGCCAAGAGTGATCAGCTGGTCAACAAACTTGTTTTTGCGATTGTGCTTGCCGCTCTTATCGTCGGTTCCTCGGTTGTTATTCATTCCGGCATACCACCCATATTCTATGGCATTCCCATCATCGGTATTGCCGGATTTATCCTGGCTACCATAATCGGGTTTGGCCTGCTGTTCAGCATTATTCGTGGCCGACGAGTGTAGCAACGTGGAGCTGTTCGGGTGAAGCGGCCACGTCTTTGAGGGTGATATTCAGCTCGTATTCTTTGAGCACGATATCATCCCGGTGTGCCAGGGCGAAACGGATGTTATCGGTAATGTGGGTGCCGATCACATAACCGCGAACTTTTTTCCCATGAGCGATATACTGGCGAACCCAGTTCATGAATCCGAGTATCTGTCCGCTGACCTCTTCGCTTGAGCGTTCGACTTTCAGGACCACAACCACAAAATTCCCGGACGGGTCAACAGCCAGCACATCGATCAGTCCGATGTCGGTATTATATTCGACTCCGTCATTCCCAATATCATCCACATACAACTGCAGTCCTTCCTCGATCACACTGAGACTTCGGGCCAGATAGCTTCGCAGCTGTGTTTCTTCGATGACACCGCCACCGACGAGAATTTCTTCCGGGCGCTTTCTCTTGGCTACATCGGCCTTGCGTACGAAGAGAAAACCGTGTGGATCCTGAGCGATCTCCCAATGGCCATGTATGCGCGGGTCAAAGAGTTCGAGCCGGCCCGGGGCGGGACGGAAGAGAAAATCCATTTCCGTATCGGCTTTTCGGGGTCTTTGGTTTTCGGGGTAGTGCACACGCGATTCGTGATTCACCGTGCACACCACAACCTGACCCTGAATAGTATTCGGGTTGGTTTGCGGGTAGTGTTCCAGAACCCAGTCGCGAACGGCCACATTACTGGTCTTTCCGCCCGCCGATTCGGTTGCTTCCCTAATCATGCGCCATACAGGTGGTTTGTTTCTTCCATTCACGCGGTCCTCCCTTTTTCCGTGGTATACCTCTGGGTTGCCTCTGCTTCCGTAGGATTTGCAAGAGAAGTGCCAGAGCACGTGGAAAACCGGGATATGGCTGAAAAACCGAGGCGGTGGGCTCACCTGCCGGGACAAAAAAGGTGAAAAGAGTGTGCCATCAGCAAGGGCGTGGCTTCTATAAGGCCTGTTGATCTTTGAGGCGGGCGAGTTCTTCGCGCCGACGTCTTACCCGCGAGCGGTCATCGAGGTATTTTGTCTTGCCAGTCAGCTTGAAGCAGCGGTTGAAATAGCTCTCGGCCTTTTCCAGCTCATCGATAGTTTCCATGTAGACGCCGAGATTATAGAGTGCGGCTTCGCGGTCTTTCCGGTGGTCGGGAGAGGTGTTCCGTGCCGCTTCTTCCCAGATCGCGCAGGCATCCTGAAACATGCCGCGCTTGGCAAGTTCCATTGCGCTTTTCATCGCTCGTGATTTGCCTTTGAGGATTTTTCGCGTCTGGTATACGTAATGTGGAGCGATCTGCACGACAATGTTTCCGGCGATACCGCTTACCATGCCGCTCACCGCCGGGCGCCAGTCAGGGAGGTTCTCGAAGGCCTCTACTGGTCGAGGCTTTTCGGATGTGAGCGTCCGGTGTCTCCGGAAATTTTGTGCGGCGACAATTTGCCCGGATTCGACTTCCACAATGCGGTACACCATGTCGAGTGAAACGGAGCGTTTCGCCCGGTATGCCTTGCGTGTAATCTCTTCGGTAACGGTGGTGACCTCACCAGAATCACCCACCACCCGTTTTTTGATCTTGTCTTTGTAGGAAAACCATTCGCCGGCGTCGGAAACCGAATACGATGCCGATCCCAGCATAAGGGCTTCCACACCAAGAAGTTTACCGATTTCGACTGCCTTGGTTTCATCGATCAATCCCGACATCGCCAGACTGTGCTCTTGGAGAACCCTGTTGAGTTGAGTGCGCTCGATCACCTGATAATGACCGTTACTCACCAGACCGGTGGTTACTTTCGATGAGGCCTCGCTGCCGGCGAACGCACGTTTTGGATCAGGGCGGGAACGCGCTTCTCGATTAACACCGAATACCTGACCGATTACCTCCTTGGCAAGGTCTTCGAAGGTAAGCTCTTTATTATCGTACCAGAAATCCCAGGAGCCGGTGAAGTCGAAATCCAGTACCGCTATGCGCTCGAACGGAGGAACATCCAAATGTGCCGGTTTCAATACCCGCATGGCAATTTTTGTCGAACACCCGACCAACAGCGCAGCCGATACAAGAAATGCAGCATACCGAAAGCGTTTCACGTAAGCCCCTTCGTCTGAATTGTGTGGAACACCAAAAAGTATACCATCGGTTTTCTCTAATATCGAGGTTCGGCACTGTCTTGCGCAAGCTTTGGAGCGGGTTTCGCGCATTCCTGAACATGGGCTATTTTGAAATGAATAACTTCAATGCACGGAAAAACCATCATGCCTAAGCCGATTCTTCTGCGTTCCATATGGCGCAGGTACGGGGATATCTCCTTTCGCAACCGTCTTCATATTGCGGGGCGCCTATGGACTATGCCGTGGGGTAGAGTGCTCGATGCATTCCCGCAGGGAAAACGCGTTGTCGATATCGGCTGCGGTCACGGCCTTCTGATCAACGTGTTGCAGATGCAGTTCGGGCATGAACGAAGCTTTCTGGGAAACGACTGGTCTGAAACCAAAATCGACATTGCCCGGACAAGCCGTCGCGATCGGATGGAGTTTCGCGTTGCACACGTTGGTGAAGAGCTTCCCGAAGCAGATATCTACACCATTATCGATGTATTGTATCTGGTTCCTTTCCCTCAGCAGCACGAGCTGCTTCATCAGGTCTACCAGAGACTACCCTCTGGAGGCTTTCTTGTTCTCAAGGAGATGGATACACGGCCGGTCTGGAAATTCCGGTACATGCAGCTGCAGGAATTGCTCTCTGTCCGTATCCTGAAAATCACCAAAGGAAAAGCATTCTTCTACGCGGGTGTCGAGCATTATGTCTCGACGCTAAACGGTCTCGGCTTTGAAGTCGGTGTGTATCGAATCGACGAAGGATTTCTTCATCCTCACGTACTCTACGTATGCCGAAAGCCATAGAATAATAAAGGTTCTTCTCCCGAGCACGCTCACTTCACCAGGCTATTGAGGTATTCCTTTGGTGGTTTCTTCGACTTCTCCACGGAGAGCGTCTGCTTGATTGTCTCTCGGAGATCTCCGTTATTTTGTTCCAGCAGTGCGTAGTAGAGGTCGAGGTCCCGGGTGTAGGTCTGGTACACCGCAAGATAGGCGTTATTCACTTTGCGCTTTGCAAATCCACGGAAAAGCCGGGTGGTGTACACGCTGTCATATGTCGCGAGAAAGCGCTCTCTGTCTTCTGCGATAATATCGTTTTTCCGCGCAATAGTTTCGCTTTCCCCGAGTGGTTGGGCGTAAAGAGAATCCAGTCTGTTGTATAATTGTCCTATGTGGCGGTAGAACCGGCGAAGGTCCTGGAGGCGCGCTCGGGCCCGAGTGAGTTCGTTGGAAGAATCGCCGTAGGTAGCTGCCAGAAACCGCAGCGCGCCTTCTCTTCCGATAAACGTCGCCAGTTCTTCGTTGAACTGTGCCTGCCCTCTGATGTAGACCGTGGCATGAGTCTGTTCGTGGATCAGTAGTGATGCCAGCTCGTAGGGGGTATATTCCTGCATGTAGGAAACAAGCGGATCGGTCAGAAACCCCAGAGTGCTGAATGCATCGGCTTTCCAGGTATAAATGTCCAGGCCTTTGTCTGAAAGCAGCTGTGCTTGAATTGCGGCGTCTTCGGGAGCGAAAAAACCCTTGTAGGGAACGCAACCCACGATCGGATAACACCAGGCATGCTGTTCAAAGGTGTCGGGTTTAGCTGCACTGACGACATCGACTGCGTAGCCTTTGGGATTATCCAGGTAGGTGGAGTAGTTCGATCCTCTGGCCAGCCCGAGTGAGTCGACCGCGAACCTCTTGATCCTTCCGGCGAGCTCGAGAAAGGATTCCAGCTGCGGATCGTCATTTTTTTCCAACACCCGGGATATCTTCGTAGCTTTGATCTGATATCTGGCCAGATGGAAACCCTGCTTTGTCAGATAGCAGCATCCGGGCATAATGGCGAATGCGGTTGCCAGCAGAAGGATAGCAATATACCGGGATGCCTTCGTCTTGAGTAATCGCAACAGGCACGTTCCTTCCATGTTTTAATGAGGCATGGTGGCTACTGCACTAAAACTACGAAACTCCCACGTCCTTTTGCTTCGTAGGTTCCTGGTGGGTACACGCAACTCGGGGCCTCCTGTTGACCTCAAGAATCCTTGGATTGTACCATACTAATAAGGACGCTGACGTTCCAACTTCAACCGATGGATGTCTATGCTCACTATAATCGATATCCCTCCCCAGATCCGGGATCTTCACGAAGAATGCAAGAGTATGGCACAGGAGATTAAATCCGCGTTGGCCTCGGAGCAGGAATCTTTCCATCATCCTCACGGTGCGAATCTGATCGAGCTCTACCCCGATTCCATGGTCCATGTCGAAAAAGGTATTTGCAAGGATTTTTACAACGATAGCTTCGTCCGGTTCTACTCAGCGGGGGATCTTCTGATGAACCTTCGTTCCCCCATCCTCTCTCACCGGATACAGTCCGAAATGGCCGTCGATGTCACCGTCGTTGGTGCCGACAAGATGCGAGCTGCAATGAAAAGCAGTCCTGCACTCTGCGCCAGGATACAGGCTTTCTGCGCCTCACAGGAGGAAATCCTCCGGGGGCTCTGCGCCACCTATGCCGGTCAGGACTTCAAGCCGGATATCGATCTGCGCCAATACGAAAAAGGTGGTATAATAATACAGGAGGGTGATAATCCGGAAGCGATCTTTGAGATGATTGAAGGATGCGCCTCGGTGACGGTGAAAGGGACTGAGGTAGGAAGAATCGAGCGGGGTGAAGTCTTCGGTGAGGTCAGCTTTCTCACTGCCAGCCCCCGCACTGCTTCGGTGGTGGCTGCCGGAAGTTGTCTGTGTCAGGCGATTAAGGGCGATGATTTCGACAGTATCGTAAAATTTCGGCCTACCCTGATCCATTCCATGTCTCGGACGATCGCGAAACGGCTGACCGAAGTGAACGAGCGGTTGGTCCGGATCGCCGGGCTGACCTGACCGGGGCGTACACTGCCCGGAGGACCAGTGCTGCGACCTTCCTGGACCTCCCTCCGTTCTCTCAAAGAGCCCGATACAACTTTTTGCATCCTTTCCGCGCCCGCGGTAGTATGTTTATAGGCACTCGATGACCCGCTGAACGGAACTGGTGCTTGCGATTGTGTGTTGCCGGTGCATGCCTCGAAGTGTTTGTCCAAGGATACGCTGTGAGCTCTCGATTACGCCCGGAAGTGACTCCTGCCCTTAGAGTATGCTTTTTGATTTTTCTTCTGGGGATTCCCCCTGTATTCTCGAAACGATCGGGGGAATTCAGCGTACCCCTTCCGTATCTGACTGTGGATATCGACCCGGAAAGCGGCCGATTTCGCGAAGTCTTCATCTCGTACGGGAAATCACTGGAGGGGTGGGCCATAGGGCCGGTCAATGACCGGTACGTGAAAGCTTCGCAGAGCAAACGCACGGACCATCACCACAAAGAGATGCCCCAGGCGGCCCATCTGATTACCGATTTCGAAGCTGAGCAGCTGAAAAAAGTAACCGGCCATCTTGTCAAGACGCTCGGAATCCTGGAAAAGGATCTTCAGCGCGGCAACTGGGACCGTCTGGTGTATCTGGACAGCTACCTGGCATCGTTTCTCCGTGGATACTACTACCTGATAACCGCGGCACGCAACAACCCCAAAGCGTTACCCAGAGTCACCTGCATCCCCGATACGGCGTTTGAAGAAAAGGATTTTTCTGAAAAGTCAAAACTCAGAGTCAGTCTCTGGAGGGGTAACCCCGAAGACTACATCACCCGCCTTCGTATTGCCGCTCGTGAATTCAGTTTCCAGGCCAACAAGTGGCGAAAAAAAGAACTCAAGGCACGGAAACGTAAAAAAGGTCTGCTTCGCGCCCACCGTTTCGGAACGTTCGAGCGCTCCTACGAGCTTTTCGTGCGGATGTATTTCATGCTGGAGGAGTGAGCAGGCGTGGAAAACCGCGCTCCACTTTGCAATGAGCAGTTTTTCTGGTTTCCGGCATCTATCTTGGACAGGACCGCTTTGGATTGATTTGATAAAAGAAGGCCCGGTATATAGATTCGTGGATAATGCATGATGCCGGACATTGCCTTGTCCGGAAAAAAAGTTGTGATTCTGTCACGAAAGGCCATAGAACATACTGGAGGAGAGAACATGAATGTTTTCTCTGGGACGTGCGTCCTTGTTGTAACGATGACTCTTGGTTTATCTGCAGATATGCCGGAGTTTCCGGTCGGTATGAATCTTCCCAGTCTCAACTACTATACCGAAGCGCTGTTGTTCAATGATGTCATGACAACCGCAAGTGCCTGGATCACCTATCACGAGGGTGGTGGATGGAACACCGGGAACCGCGACTCTCTGGATCTGGATACCAATGGATATCCGCTGGAAATACCACAGACTGTCGATGGTAAGGAGACCCGGGTACGGTTTCTCATTAACAATCACTATCAGGGTCGGTACGTGTTTCAGTCCGAGGGAGACGGGGATTTCAGATTTAATGTACCGCATGAAATAGTCGGAGGGGTATACTATCTGGACCTGGATGGAACCGGCGGTCATAGATGGATTCAGATTACCCGGTCGGCTCGTGGCAATCATATCCGCAACATTCACATCCTGCCTGAAGAGCTTGCCAACAGCTATGAACCGACCAATCCCCGGCATCTTTTCAATGAAGCATACATCAGGGGGCTCAGGCAGTTTCATGCTATTCGCTTCATGGACTGGCTTCACACGAACAACTCCCGACAAAAATACTGGGCGGATCGCCCGACTCCGACCTCCTATACGCAGGGCGGAAAAAACGGTATTTGTATCGAATATGCGATCCGGCTCTGTAACTATCTGGACATGGATGGCTGGTTCAATGTTCCACATGCGGCAACCAATGAGTACATCCGGAAGTTCGCCGAGATGGTCGAATCGGACCTCGAGCAGGGCCGGACAGCCTATGTTGAATACTCAAACGAAGTCTGGAACTGGCAATTCGACCAGGCACAGTGGGCGTGCCGTGCGGGGCGGTGGGGACCGGAGCGGCTGCAAAGTGACGATGAAGTCTACAATCTCGTTCGAAATGCGACTGATAATACTTCCGATGACTGTGTTGACCATCCGGAACGCGATGCTGCTCTGATGGCGAGAACCTTTCGGACCTGGAAAGAAGTCTTTCGGCAGAACGACCGCGCAGACGACCTGGTCCGGGTGGCGGCTGTGCAGGTCGGCTGGTGTGCCAACACGAGCCGAATACTCTCATACCTCAAGGAACATGGTGGTGCCGATGCTGTTGCTCCGACAGCGTATTTCAATTACACCAAAGAAGACCACGAGCAGTGGAATGCAATGAACGCATCGGATGTGACCCCTGAGATGATTCTGGATGCGGTCTCTTCACGTATGGATAGCCCGGAATTCTATGAATGCGTGCAGAGAACTGCCGATCAGGCGATCGAATTCGGTATGGATATTGTCATCTACGAAGCAGGTCAGCATATGCAGCCCTGGAACCAGGGAGAGTGGGAGTATAATCAGGCGGTATGGGATGCTCAGCGGCATGCGGGCATGTACGATCTCTACCTGAAGCACTGGGGTCATTGTGACAGTATTTACCAGGAAGCGGGAGGAATCAGGCTCAATTGCGCCTTCTCCTACATGGGAAAACGGGAGTCACGATGGGGTTCCTGGGGGCACCTGGAATCAATCGCGCAGCTGGACAGTCTCGATAGAATCAGGAATATCGCACCAAAGTATGCGGCATTAGTTGACATGAACAGCAAAAGAACCGGTGCTTCCAGGCGGACTGCACCGTTTGCCGCAGGTAAGGTCAACGATGGCTCCAGCCTGGTCGGAGTTGTCGTCTCCGAAATTGCCGGGGGCGCTCTGGTTAGGTTTGATGTATCGGCACCGGCAGTCGTGTGGATGTACGATGCAGCCGGTCGGGTTGTTGCCGGAGGAACCTATTCCGCTGCTGGAAGATATGCTCTCAAGATTCCCGAGGGGCTCAGTGGTACCTTCTTTCTCACCTGTTCTGCCTCAGGGCGGGAATTCTCCCGGAAGGTACTGGTGCCCTGATTGGTGCAGAAGATCACACACACTGTTGCACTTCGACCGTGCTCAGTACGAACAGGCAGGGAAAACTTGCTGGATACGAACGGGCACTGCAACGTGCTCAGTGACCGGACTGGTATAAAACTTGGATTCAGGCATGCCTGTCGTGCTACCGTGGTCGAAATCGACCCAATTCCTCATTTCTCATTTCCCAGCACCTGCTCGTATACCCGGATATAATTGGCTGCCATCGTTTCAACGGAGAACC
>JBEPYC010000116.1:0-10575 GCA_041641555.1 Chitinivibrionales bacterium
TTCTTCGACGATAACCATAATCGCTGGTTTTGCACGACCATCTTGATCTACAACGGGAAAAAGCTCCTTTTTCATCGCTTTGGACGCCGGAAACAGTCGTGTGCCGAAGCCCGCAGCGGGAATAACAGCTTTCCTCACGCGTCTGCCCGAGTGAAGGCTCAGTTCCAGGCAGGGCATTTTCAGTTCGCGCTCGATTATTTCGATTGCTTTTTTCTGACTTTCGGCGTCCTTGGCGATAAACTGGGCGGTACCGTCGCCCTGAGACCCGACACCCTTTCCTCCGTATACCAAATCTTGTATCGACTCAAATGAAAGCACCGAATGGAGAACAGGGGCGGTCAGCTGCGAAGGACACGATGGCCCCAGATGAGCATCGAATGATTCCTGAGCCTGAGTCATGAGAGTTCCCAACCGCTTTGCATCACCCTTACGCACGGCATCAACTGCTTCGTGGGTCAATCCTGCGCTTATGGGTCCCAGGTACCGCTGGACGCTTTTCTGCTCTTCGTTTTCGGCAAACGGGTAGCAGTGGTTCAAACTGTTGAGTATTTCCTTGGTATCTTTGCCCGCATTGAGATCCACAATGATGAAATGGAGATCATCTCCCACCGGTATCTCCTCCACATCGATCATATCTCCATCGAATGTCATCATGATGGGGCGATTGCCGTAGGCGCATCCCTGATCCATTCGGCCGCAGCGGGAAGGCGTTGTTATCTCTCCAAGGTAGGCGTATTCCATTTCACCGCGAACGGTCATTTTCAGGTCGTAGACACGATTGAAGGCACGGGCAACCAGGACTGACACAGCAGCACTCGATGATAACCCTTTCTTGACCGGCAGATCGGTCAGGTAGTTGTCTATTTCAATGCCGCGCACCCGGTAATGCGTAAGAAGCTGATAGGCAACTCCTGCGGCATAGCTGAAAAAGCCTCCCTTTTCCGCTTCGTGCAGGAGGGCTTTGCGCTCCATGGGGATCTCAACCCGATCCGTCCGGGTGCCATCGCTCAGGGTTGCAGAGAATATCAGCTTCGAGGGATGTGGCCTCACCTCGGCATGCAGGCCTTGATTCGTTCCCGTAATCAGAGTGAAACCTTTTTCGAGTTCGCCATTGATACGACGGTAACCTCCAGCCCAATCGGAATGCTCTCCAAAAAGACAAATGCGGCCAGGTACGAAGACTTTCACGATCAGGTTCCTTTCTGTTCTCCCTGAGAAAAATCGAGGCTACTATGCGTAACCACCCGCTTCACCAGACACGGCGGCACACAGCAAAATACTCTTTTGAACGTGAAATCGCTTATAGTGGTCGAAACGGCAGAGTGGAATGCCGGAGTGGACAGCGTTCTACCGCGGGTGGGGAAGAGGTTTTGCAGGCTCTGAGGTCGGTTGCGAAGACCCAGACGGCAGATGAGGAGGCACTACTGAGATGCCAATGACTTCAAAAAGTGCGTCAACCACTTTCGGGTCTACCTTGTTTTGATCTGCAAGCTCGGAGAAAACCTTCTTGGTCTGCTCGGGGCTCATAGCCTGACGGTACGGGCGATCTTCAGTAAGAGCATCGTAGATATCCGAGACGGTCATTATGCGAACAATCAGGGAGATTTCCTCACCTTTGAGTCCGTCGGGGTAGCCGGATCCATCGAGGCATTCGTGATGGTGACGAATAGGCGAGACCAGATGTTGAAACGTCCGAAGAGGCTTTACGATTGTTTCGCCGATTGCAGGATGCCTTTTCATAATTTCACGTTCCTGGTCGGTGAGGGGCCCTGGTTTCCGAAGGATGGAATCAGTGATTCCGATTTTGCCGACATCATGCAGTCGCGATGCATCGCTGAGGGTCTGAAGTTTTTCTGAAGAAAGATGGAGCTGCTTGCCGATCTTGACCGCATAATCGCCGACCCGCTCCGAGTGCCCTCGCGAGTACGGGTCGCGTGCTTCGACTGCCATGGCCAGCGCCGACATGGTATCGAAATAGGTCCGTTCCATGTCGTGGCTGAGATCAAGATGGCGGATTGAAAGAGCGAGTTGATAGCACAGATTGGATATAATTTCGAGCTCGTTTTCAGAAAAGGCCGTTCTCTGCTTTCTTCCATTGAGGCAGACTGCACCCCATAACTTGTCGTGGCAGATAAGCGGAGCGCATACCAGCGGCGGCTCGAACACTGATCGAACTTTGGGGTTTTCAAGCTCGGGGAGTACGAGAAGCTTCTGTTCTTTTCCGACCCATTGCAGCAGAGACTCGGCCGAAACCATTATCTCTTCAGTCGAGTGGTCTTCAGGGCCTACCCATGCTTTCAGGCTGAACGTGCCATCGGCATTGAGAGAAAAGAGCGCTCCTTTTTCGGTCGAAAGAGCCTCGGTTGCCGTTTCGAGAATCAGGCGCACCAGCGAATCGAGATCTTCCATGGACGAAAGAGCCTTACTTACTTTCGCAAAAACCTCGTGGAGTGTTTTTCGCGTAGCCTCCAACTCGGCAATATTGCTCTCGAGTTTGGTGAAAATCTGGCTGAATGAATGTGCAAGCTCACCAATTTCACCTTCTTCTTTGACCAGATGGGCGACCACTGATTTGTCTAACTCTCCCATCAGAGATTTGCGGAGGTTTTCGGTGAGACGAGATACCTTTGCCAGCAAAAAATGCATGGAGAAAAATCCTCCCATGCACAAAACGCACGTAAAAGCAGTGAGGACAGCAAGCTGATCGCGGCTGATGTCCAGCATGGTGCCTGAGTCATCCATTTGCAGGTACAAATAAAAAATGATGGATAGGGGTACGAGGGAAAACCCGACGAAAAGTACCGAGAATCGACGAAGAAGTGTGGCGGGACGGAATTTCATTGGTACTCGCGTGCAAGTGCCTCGAGATACAAGTTGTGTTGTCCACGATGCGTTCTGCACGGTAGTGAGGCTTTCGTCCGGGCAAGAACTCATGCGATCGTTATCTGAAGTCTGTGACTTAATGGTATCACGACGGCTGTGGCAATGCAAGTTCATTGCTTTCGGTACAGGAAAAGCTGCCCGCCGTATTCTGGAAGGCTCGGCAATTATCTGCCGGAGTCGCGCTCGGTGAACCCGAAGATCCTGCAATGTATACTATATTTAATTCTTGATTCTCAATCAGAGTGTTCGCATAAAACCGAGGTGAAAAGCATATGAATCGGTTATTCTCATTAACGGCGATAGTTCTGGCAATCCTGGCAATGCCGGCATTTTCTCAGAAACAGGCTTTCTCCAGGAACTACATAGCTGGAGAAATGCTCGAGAAGAAATTCTACTGGCAGACGCGAGATCTGACCTATGATACGCTGGGGTGGGACAAACTCACGGGGTATGAATCGACTGATGGGTACAAGGGTGTGGCTCAGGCATGCGGACCACTTCAGGAAGCAGACAAGCAGGCTTTTTTTCTGAAGGATATTACAGCGCTTTCGGCTGTGATCCTGATCGATCTCGGGTACGAAATCTATGTCCTGACGCAGTGGGGCGGGAAAACACAGGAAGCGATAAAGGTGTCGGTTCCCGGACTTGACCAGGATTACCGTGAGCGTTCGATATTCACCGATTTCCTCTGGGAGAAGGTGACCCGCTATGAAATCGAAAAACCCACGGATCTACAGCCCGACTATGAAGTAAAGCTGTATTTTGGCAACAACGGATATGCAATTTACCCGGGCAGGGAAAAGCTTCGAACGAATGCCGCTCAGATTCTTGGTACCACTTCGGGGCTCGTGCTGGAAATGGACATCAGCGCTGAAGATCTTCCAGTGCGGCGACTGGTTCATCAGGCTTATCTTATTGCCGGTGACAGTGCTCGATCCGGAAAAGTGGTGCGCAAAGTCGAAAAGTCCATGGATAAGCTGGGGCTGGATTTGTCCTACAAACCGCCGGTGGTAAAACCGGTCGAGTGTGAGTAAGGGAATATCATGGAGGCGTTGGTACGTACGGCCATCGGGCAGGATTCACATCGTTTTGATTCCGAAGATTCGCAAAAGAAACTGATGCTGGGAGGAATTGCGATCCCCGGCTATCCGGGATTACAGGGAAACAGCGATGCCGATGTTATTCTCCATGCTGTCACCAATGCGGTTTCGGGGATCACGGGAGTTAGCATCCTTGGAGCTGTGTCCGACAAGTTGTGCCTGGAGCAGGGGGTTACCGACAGCAAAGTTTACCTTGAAAAGGCTCTCGAACATCTGGGTGGATACCGGATCGCCCATGTGTCGATGACCTTGGAAGGGAAGCGGCCGAAAATGGCGCCTCATACCTCTTCCATAAGGGAATCCGTAGCTGGATTATTGTCCCTTTCTGTCGAAAACGTCTGCATCACCGCCACCACAGGTGAAGGACTCACTGCATTCGGGAGGGGAGAGGGCATATCAGTTTTCGCCATTGTAACAGCGCAAAAGACCTCCATGGTATCGCCGGCTTAATTTCTACGCACTAAAACCTTGTCCTGTAGCTGTCCCAAACATATTTTATGATGCTTCGAACGGGGCTGTAGCTCAGCTGGGAGAGCACAACGCTGGCAGCGTTGGGGTCAGGGGTTCGAGCCCCCTCAGCTCCATAAAAAGCACTTGGAGTAAATACTTCGAGTGCTTTTTTTACTTTGCCGTAGAGCATCGTGCATCAGAAGACAAATCCAATCGTAAGATCCCCGTCGAGTCCTGCCACTATTCTCGCAACTGCCTCTATTGTTTCGACTTCCGACGGCTCTCCCCGTGTCCACTCAAAGTCAGCTATTATTGGAAGTCCGTAGCCGATTCTTGTTTCGATTTATTATGCCCGGAGGGCACCCCGCGGGGCATGGAATTTGCCTTCTTGCCCGGCTATGAAGAATAGGGAAGCGCAACGTCTGATCTGGCCCGAAGCTCTCAAGATTGCGGCTTTGTTTGCGGTAATCCTGATCCATAGCGCTGCGCCGCTTTTGCTTCGGTATCACTCAATGGGGGCGGAGGTATGGTGGATCGGCAATCTCTATGATTCACTCGCTCGATGGTGCATACCCGTTTTTGTGATGCTCAGCGGATCGTTTCTCATAGACCGGGCCGATGGGAAGCACTGGAACCAGTTTATCGTTCGGAGAATGCGAAGAGTTGTCATTCCTCTCATATTCTGGAGCGCTCTTTACTTCATCTGGCGTAGGGAGGTTAACGGAGAGAATCTCGACCCGGGTGATTTCTTCGCACTTGTTCTTGCTGAACCCGCTTATTATCATCTCTGGTTTCTCTATATGCTGATTGGGTTATATGTGATCGCACCTCTTCTCAATGCCTTTATGCGGCGAGCATCAACGAGTATGCTGTTCTATTTCTTTGCCCTATGGGTCCTGTTTGGCTCTCTTTTACCTACCGCACAACGCCTGTTCGGCTTTAGGATCTACGATCCCCTGGGAAATGCCACGCCTCTATTTGTTTACATGGGATATTTTTCTATTGGCCGAGCGCTTCGGGATCTCTTGCCTGGACCACGACTTCGCTTACTTGCCGCTGGAACATTTCTCCTGGCCTACGCTGCTACGGCCCTCGGTACGTATTATCGTTCCATTGTGCGCAACGGGGGAGAGCTGGACCCCGTCTTCTACGAGTATGGCAGCATTTCTGTGGTTCTCATGTCCCTCGGGGTCTTTCTGATGTTCAAAGGTGACGGAAAGCCTGTTCATCCTCGTCACTTTCGGCGGAAAGAACTGGTTCTGCTCAAAATCGCACAATGCATGCCCGGCGTCTATCTTCTTCATGCCATGGTGATCGCCGTGCTTGCTCAGGGTATGACCGGTATTACGTTCACCCAGCTGTCACTTCCCCCGGTGATTGGCGTACCCGCATTCGCCTTTACAACCTTTACCGTTTCACTTTGTGTTATCCTGGTACTGCGTGATGTACCGGTAATCAGGTGGGTTGTCCCCTGAGAAGAGGAGTGGTCTATGCGCTATGGCGTTGTGTTTTCTGCCATCATGCTGCTGTTCGGTATTCCGAAAGAACCGGGCAAAGCCCCAGAGCTGCTTCAGGAACACCGATTCAAAACATTTTACAATATTGCCGAGTCGCCCGTAATGGAGATGACCAAGGAGGAGGCCTGGAATCATGCCGTGCCGGAAGTGCAGGAAGTCCAAATCGTTTCCACCTTCGACAGCACCCTTCAACCTTCGCTGTTTTATGCATCCGGATCACCGCATACCAAACCGCTGCTTCTGGTTCTTCACAGCTGGAGCGCCGACTACAAGCAGCACTTCAGCATACCCTACGGGATTTGGGCCACAAAAAACGATTGGGTTTTCGCTCATCCAGATTACCGGGGTGCCTTTACCAATCCAGAGGCCACGGCATCAGAGCAGGCAGTTCAGGACATCCTTGATGTTCTCGCGTACGCTAAAAAACATGCGCGAGTCGACACCACCCGCATCTATATCGCCGGGTTTTCGGGTGGGGCAATGGTGGCACTCATAATGGCAGGCAGGTTTCCCGGTATCTGGGCAGGAGCAGTCGCCTGGGTTCCTGTGTATGATCTGGTACAGTGGTATCAGGTCACCAGGGGGGCACAGCATGATTACTCCGGGCATATCGAGAGCTCCTGTGGCGGAGTGCCGCTTGAGGGAAGCAAAGCCTACGAGGACTGTAAAAAGCGTAGCGTCAGCAGTTATCTTAGTAATGCACGCGGGGCGGAGGTAAAGATTTTCATAGCCTCGGGAATAGAGGATAGTTTCGTGCCCCCGGGGCAGGCTATACAAGCATACAATGATCTGGCCCGAAAACGCGATCGAGTTTCCGAAAAGGACATTCGGTTCATTAATGAAAACCACTATCTTCCAAATTATTTGGCAGACAGCCTTTCCGACAGTCTTTTTGAAGATGCCGACAGTCCCATCGTTTTCCAGCGAACGTCTTTGAACGCCACCTTGACCATTTTCAATGGCCGCCATGATGTCATCTATAACGCTGGTCTGCTCTGGCTTAGCCGGCAAAGAAAAAACAAATAGATTCCGATCCAGAGAATGAAACCCGCCAGAGAATCGGGGCCGATATCGAACCGAAGAAGACGGTTTGCGTTGGCCTGCCCCCTTTCTTAAGGTACCCTAAAGATGATCTATAAATTACTGTGCATACTCAGCCTGAGCATCGCGTCAGCCTTTTCAGACGGTGTGGGCTCAGAACCGGCTTTTTTAGCCGATAAGGAGATCTCCTACGAAAAGAATCTGCGGGAGATTGGGTTTGTCGATGTACTCGAAATCGATCCAACGCTTCTGGTTGCGCTTAAATATGGAAGCGAAGATAACTTCATGAAGGCCGATGTGTACGGGGAATTGAAGAAATGTTTCCTTCGCCGGGCAGCCGCTGAGAAGCTGTCGGCGGCAAATGCCATCCTGAAAAAAGAGTTTCCGCACTTTCGGTTGCTGGTGGCCGATGGGTTTCGTCCTCGGCATGTGCAAAGGAGAATGTGGCAACTGGTGGCGCAGACGCCCATGCAGCGGTATGTTGCCAATCCGCGTTGGGGGTCGATGCACAACTACGGGTGTGCCGTTGATGTAACTATCGCCGATACCAGTGGCCTTCGGCTCGACATGGGCACACCGATTGACCATTTTGGCCCCCTGGCACAGCCTCGTCTCGAAAAAACATATCTCGAAGCCGGCAAACTTACCCCTCAGCAGATTGCCAATCGCCATCTCCTGCGAAAAGTCATGACTGCCGCCGGTTTTCACCCGATAAGCATTGAATGGTGGCACTTCAACGCCTTTGATAAAAAGACCGTTCGAGCAAAATACTCGATCATTGAGTAGCTTCCCACAGCTTTTCCCGAAACTGCTCAACTCTCCGCGCTCCTCATGCCTTCAGGAGGTACTCCGTGCCTGTGTGTTGGGGTACGCTTTTTGCCGCTGGGTACCAAAACCACTGGCCTGATCTAAAGCAACGCAGAAAGGAAGCGGGGCGCATGGAAACTCATAATATAGAGTTAGTAGAGTCGGGGCCTCTGCCGTACGTGTTATCTATCCCAAAACAGGTAGCTTCGGTCGATCACCGCTGGCCTGTACTCTGCTTCCTCCACGGCTACGATGAAGGTGCACCGGTCCCTATTCGAAAAGGTCTCGCCAGGCATGGACCACTTAAATCGAGCAGCTCCCCGGTGGCCGTTTCAGAATTCATTGTCGTTGCACCTCAGCTTCCCTTCAGAGGTGACCTGTGGCATTCTTACGTACTTGAAGTATCAGCGATCCTGGAGGGGATACGCAAAGACCATTATGGAGATGAAAGCCGTTTCTACCTGACTGGGTTCAGCTTTGGTGGAAATGGTGTTTTCGATCTGGCTGCCCAGAAACCCGATTTCTGGGCAGCACTCTGGGCGGTCGACCCAACGCGTATACCCCGGAAGGATCCGGGCAGGCCGGTGTGGCTTTCTTCCGGGCAAGCATCCCGCCGGCAGGAACGGGGTTTTGTAAGACGGCTGGGGCTAAAATCACCCGGAAAAGAATTGTTATCCGAATACCGCATTTACGAAGATCAGGGGGTGGACCGTGTTGCCACCGCAACCCTGGCCTACAGCAATGATCTCATTTATGAGTGGCTCCTTGCAAAACGACTTCATCCGGTAATCTGAGATCCGCTTCTTGTTCGATTTCGCTGCAACCTGCAGAGTAGCGTGTGCGACCCCCGTATCGATACCGGTTCTTCACACAGTTATTAACTGAATTGATCTTTCGGGTTAGTCGCTGAAATCGGACAGAGCGGCGGAAATCATGGCAACGTGTTTGCGTTCCTCTCCTATGATGAGGTCGACACGGTCCTTTCCCAGCTCCTCGGGGACGAGGTCGCGAAGCCCGGTATAATAAAGAATCGATTTTTTTTCGAGTTTCAGTGCAATCTGGAGCACTTGCTCCAGGGGTTCATCGCCGGAGAGCGTGGATGGATCCGATAGACTTCCTTCTCCCCCGTGTCCTTCAGCCATGGCTTTCAGGTACATTCCAGTTTCGCCGTGAGGGTCGAAATAACCGGGATCAGGCTGATTCGACCCGAACGAATCCTGTATACCCGAAAATGTCCGCGCATGATTCTGTTCCATTTTCGCCAGTTCTTCGAAAAACTCTTTGTTTTGCTTTTCAGAATGCATTTCGGCAGCTCGACGGTAAAAGGCGGCTGCGTTATTCTCGATCTGAACGGCAATCTGAAAAACTTCGTCGGCATTGAATTTCAATGACATACATCAATCTCCTCTGCATACTTTTCATGCTGCATATTTGGTTGCTTCTAATCCTAATCGATATCCATAACCACACGACGATAACTGGTCAGGGGCACTTCCGGGTGTGTATCGGTTACCCGAAGAATCAGGTGTACCTGCTTTCCCGCGGCATCGGAGGGAATGGTGCAGGTTGCAACCGGCTCATTCGAATTCGAGACCTCGATCGCTCCTGAATAGGTGCCCGCTTCGGGATAGGACGACCAGTCATAAGTTAATTCGTGCTGAAGGCGCTTGTGTTTGGTATCCGGGTTCCAGGACCGTGAAGCGTCCAGAGTGACCCTTTCTCCCGGTGTGCACTTGAGGCGGACGATACTCCGGTTTTCGTCATCATAGAAGCACGCAACCGGATTATGGTTGGCATGTTCATAATCGGCGACACACCAGTCCATCCGTGCTTTGAAATCTCTTGTGTAGTCATCACGCCACCGCCACAAGGGAGCAAATACCGGCCAGCGGTACTTCCGGTCTCCGTGCACTCCCGAAAACTTGTCCCACCCTTCTTCATCTTTCCACTCCCACGAGTAGTCTTCGGCCTGACCATACATCAAAAAGGGAGAGTACTTTTTTTCTTCGGCTGCAACTCCGGCCTGTCCCGCCGGCACATCCTGCTTCTCGGGATGAAACCGACCGCCCCAGCCACCCCAATGTACCTGCGATGGATCATAGAGACCTTTGTTGATAAGACCAAGCCACGAAGTCGTTCCACCGCCGTCCATGAAATTAAATGGTCCCCCGAGACCGAGCCGCTGAGGATAGAGCGCACCCAGAATACCGTGTCGGATGCGGATGTTTGTCTCAGCCCAGTCCCATTGATTGAGGGGGGCCCAGGTTTGTGGTCCTGAATCGAGCGTTGGCCCGAACAAACCGAATACCTGAGTCTGACTTCGTACATAAAACAATTCCGGAAAGGTGTGACACATCCAGGCCCCGGCATCATCCTGCCCGGAATCATCGTACACCCGCAATTTTGAAACGAACTGCCGTATCTGCTGGTCCGATCGCGTTCGTTTCACATCCCAGAGAGCCTGCGCGAGCGTGTTTGCTCCGGCATTGATAGCCACGTGAACAGGGCGAGGATCATCTGAATCGACTGCGGCCACGATTCGCTCGGAGCCCTCCGAATGCTTGCCGTCACCCACCGCCTCCATGCCGTACCCGAGATTGCCGGCACAGGTTTTCCTCAGGAGTTCTTCGGCTGTCGGCCATCCTTGCGCTTGTTTCATGAGATTGGGGCGAACGACTCCATAGGCCTGCACCCGTACGACAATCGACTCGGTGAAAACAGTGTGCTTGAGCCAGCGCGAGGTAACCGCAATTAACCCTTCGATATCGAGCTCATTG
>JBEPYC010000117.1:0-10565 GCA_041641555.1 Chitinivibrionales bacterium
CTTGCGGAGGAATCAGGGAGCTGGCAGGAAGGGTACCGGTCGGCCGGCAACCCGCACTTGAGCGCAATCGTGATATCGCATGCTGACCGGGATCACTACGGAGGGCTTGCGGCTCTTCCTCCGGAAACGGGCTTCAATGGCCAGGTTATCGTGAGTGTCTTTGAAGATACCAGTCTGATCCGGGCGCAATCAGGCGTCTGGGCAGAAAAGCTGCGGTTCCGGACCATTGGGCAGGGGGATACCCTGGGTGGTCTTGAAGGTGTCGAAATACGATGTATCTGGCCACCTGAGCACCTGACCTCAGGTACAGGAAAGCTCTCTAAGAATGCGCGATCCTTGTGTTTTATGGTACGGCACGACTCCTCGACGGTGCTCATCAGCTCGGATATCGATTCTGCAGCCTGCCGGAGCCTGGCTGAGTCGTATGGATATCAGCTGTATACTGACGTTTTAATCGTACCGCATCACGGAAGTGCCGGTTCTGTGGATCGTCTTTTCTATGGGTATGCCGCCCCGGCGCTGGCCGTTATTTCTTCGGAGGCTCTTCCCAACCGGTACGGTCATCCTTCGGAGCGTGCATTGGATATGCTTGTGGAGAGAGGTGCTCGGGTGTACCTGACGTATGACCATGGTCATGTTGTGCTGCGGAGCAACGGGTATTATTGGACCGTGAACTGACCGATCAGTACATTGCCATCCCGACTGAGTCCAGGAGATGTCGGTTCCTTGGATGTCCCATCACCTTGCGGATATAGACATATTCATCGTAACCGCCCCGCAAACCCATACGAACACATATAGCATCTTGCGCCTTGAGAAAATCGTTCTGATATCTCAGCCGAACCCCTGCATCGTCGACCTTGAAAGAATCTTCGTACATGAAGGTAAGGGAATCGAGAAGCTGGTTGCAGCTGCTCCATTTCCGAAGCTGTCCCACGGAGATAGTGGAATCTGGAGGGGCAATGAATTCAGTTTTAGTAAGGGCCCTGCCATCCTGTGAGGCATCGGGGCTATCAGCCTCGTTTTGACATCCTGAACTGCCCAGAAGTAGTACCAGGGCACATACTGCCATAATACACGTGCTTTTCACCATAGGCTCCTTGTTGCTTTCTGTTGCAATGGGTAGAAAATTAAAACTAAATTGTATGTAAGACGAAGTCAATCCACCGAGCGGGGTGTAGCCGTTGTTTTCTTCAAGGATCTTCGGCATTAGTCAGACCGGGATCTTCCTTTCTCCGTCCCGTCACGTTTCAGATTTTCGGAGCATTCACTGCAGGTACCAAAGGTTCATAGTTCACCGAAAAAACATCTGGGTCAGCACTTCCTGACCGCGCCCTATTACGCAAAAAGGATCGCCGATGCGATTCCGGCAGATCCACACGAGCGTGTTCTGGAAATAGGGCCGGGGAAGGGGGCGTTGAGTGTCCATCTGTTTAAGCGTTTTTCTTTGTTACATCTTGTAGAGTTCGACACCGATGTCGTTCCCGCACTCGAGGAAAAACTGGGAAACTCCGGATGGGTGTTGCACCGTGCTGATGCCGTTCGGTACGATTATCGTAGCGCGGGTGCTCCGCTCCACGTCTGCGGAAATCTGCCATATGGGGCCGGTTCTCATATTATCCATCGTGTGCTCGAATATGGCAATGATATCCTTTCATGTACGTTCATGGTCCAAAGAGAGGTGGCGGAGCGAATTTGTGCGGCACCCCATTCGAAAACGATGGGGTACCTGAGCATTTTTTGTCAGTTTTTCGGGAAACCTCGTTTGCTTTTCCGGGTACCGCCGGGAGCATTCTACCCGAAACCCAAAGTGGATTCCGCGGTGTTTCAGATAATCGTGGAGCCCAATCTGGAACAGAAACTTAAAAGAGAGCAATGGGAAGAGCTTTTCGGGCTTGTAGGATTAGCATATCGGATGAGAAGAAAAATGCTGATAAACACTCTTCGCGACAGCTATGGCCGCGAAAGGGTCGAGCAGGCCATTGGCGCAGCAGGATTGCGCGAGAGGTCTCGCCCCGAGGATCTGAGTGTGGATGATTGGCTGGCTCTTCATCGGAGCATCCGTTCAGTATGAAACGGAGCCTGTGGATTGCTCTGCTGTTTTTCGTTCCGGCTCAGACGCTCAGGGCGGCATCCTACGACTGGCCCTTTGAGCTGGTTCGGCCAGAAGATACGGAGGTGGAAGATTCTTCGGGGTACCAGGCGGCAACTTCTCAAGATCTCTACGAAAAAATCTGGCGAAGCAAAAACCAGGGGGTAATACGAAAAAACACTGGTTCTACATTCTATCGGCAATCGCTGTCCCACGAATTGACCTATGACCACAGCACGGTACTCAACACGCGGTATAACACTATCGATCTGGCTGGAGCCGTATACGGGGGGCATATACCGTCGCGTATCGGACGATTGGGTCTTGAATGGCACCCGTTTGCGAAGGTGAACCAGGTGCATACCGATACGGCGGGTAGCCGCGTTCAGGCCGATCTCGATCTGGGCCCGTCTTTTCTTTCGACCGTTTGGGGAACACCAGTAGAAGTAAAGGGTGGGTTTGCCGCCAGGACCTCCAGTGAGGCGCTGCGGGAAGATTTTCGTGGAAGCGGATTCAAGGATTTCTCCTGGCGAAGTGGCATGTTCGGCAGCTTCGAGGCCGGAGATTTTTACCGTCCGCTGGAGCATGTACCTTTGCATGTGACGGCAAAGCTTACGGCGCGAACTCTCGGCGAGCAGACACGGTTTATCGGTTCAGAGGCTACCGTTCTGGGGTATCGGGGGCTCGAATCGGGAGACAGCCTTTTTGCTCATTTTTCCGATACGATAGTTCATGGGGATAATGCCAAGGCTTTCCGTGATGAACCGAGCATTACCGAACATGGACTTGGTTTCACCACCGGACTCAAGGGTGTTGCCCGTGTTCATGTGGCGCCCGCTATAGTGTACAGCTTTCATCGGCACTCGAAGACCTATCCCTGGAACCCAGAAATCATTCGCGATGTGCGGCGTACCGATAATCATCGGCTGCAGTTCATGGGCAGCATCGATTCGACGCTTCCGTTTGAGTACGAGGCAGGAATTCAGCTTGACTGGAAAAAGGAAGACTGGCTGTTTGACCGCGTTCCGAGGACTTCAGCGGATTCCATCACCAACCGAAACGACTTCAATGGATTTCGGATAGAGACAAACCATCACGCTTTGATTAATCTGCCTCTGGGGATGTCGCTCGGGTATACCTTTAGTATTTACCGATATTCAAAGTACTTTCGCTCTAAGGGAACCTATCAGGATGCCTCTTCCAACTTCTCCGAGGACGATCACGACGAAATTGTACATCGCCACGATGGTAAGCTGATGCTGCTTTCGTTCCCCCGATGCTCGCTGGATGTATTCGGCGGGTATCGATCATATCTCTCGCACTATCTACACCGCTCACGTTCCGGAAGCAATATGCTCAACCGCTCCTACAGTGCAGGAATGCATATCGCAGTGTCTCCGGTGGCCGGGCTGAGTCTCAGTGAAACTGTCAGTATGAATGCCGATGTAGCTGAATATGAGTTCCCAAACAGTCATGTTGGGGATTGGCCTCCCTATTCCCGGCTCTTTTCTTCACACTTTGAATCAAGCTATCAGGTCGGCAAAAGGCTTGCCTTGACCGCCTCGTGGGAAGCTTCGCACACCGACGAAGGTTATTGGAACGGAAAAGCTTTCAGGGATCCCGTGGTTTCGGATTCGACGAGTCTGTCTTCCCGGGAAGAGTACGACATAGAGACGAAAACACTCTCGAACCGGATCAGGTTGTCGGCAGCGTATTCGCCGGTCGGTAACATGGAGGTGGAATTCGGTACGGAAATCCGTGACGAATTTCCGAGAGTCTACGAATTCCGGGAGTCTGGCGGGTTTTACCTGGTACAGGGGAATATCGATGAGGGGGACAGGATTTTCCCCTATATTTCTCTGCGAGACATGAGCGACACGTACCCGGTAATGATCGAAGGAAGAATTCAATCGCATATCTACATATTGAACAGAGCGGAAGCATGGGAAGCGCGCTTGCGCCGGGGAGTGGATCTTCGGTACTGGGTGGTAAGCCTGTCGGCAAGCGCTCTTTTCTGAAAGAATACGGGAGTTATTCTGTGAACAGGACATTGGTGAAAGGTATCATAGCTGCATGGTTGGCAACTGTCACCGGGTGTGGTGTTTTCGATCCCCGCGATGCGGAGTTCCCCGACGGTAAGCCCACTGTTAACAATGTAAACCTTCAGGATATTCTTCAGAACGGGACGACAGAGCGTTTTACCAATGAGGCGTACGAGGACATCTTTCATCCTGATTTCGAGTATGTCAGTGCTTACGATCTCGATACGCGGTACGGGAAAGCGAGCATGGTCAACCATCTCCGTTTGATGGAAGCGAATCACGGCAGCTCGCTCCGGGTCCTCTGGGCACCGGATACGGTCCGGCAAATCCCCGCGGATCTCAATCAAGCCGACACCACTTCACTGTACCGGGTGTATTCGGTTCTGACGGAGCAGGATACTCTTTATGGAGACGCCCTCTTTCAGGTTGTCTACGAGAGGGTCAAGGGTTCCTGGAGTATACTTCGCTGGAAGGATGCACCCCGGTCTCCTCCCGGCATTTTCAATCCTTCGGGAAGGTAATGCTCGATGGCGGTACTCTCACCGTTCCCGGGGTGGGGTGCCCATGAGCACTGTGGCTTGGCTCAGATCAACCGGCGCTTCGGTAGTGCTTGCAGTGAAGGGCAAACAGGAGTTTGTTTTCATTGAGCGAACAGGGAATGCCGTGGCCCAGTGCGGATATTGGCGATGCCTCTCACGGTAGCGCGATGGAGTCTGGCAGCGCGCTTGATCCCACTACTGCGGCTCTGCCGCGAATTTTTTGTTGCATCTTCCGGTATTTTGTGCCTGGAAGAGCCAAATAAGCATTTTAATGGAATGCCCCTGAAATCCGTTGTTCACTCTCTTGTGCGAATGCCAATACTATTCGCGTGTCTCCTGTTTTCCTGCGAGAACCCGTTCTTTCCTCCCACGGGTACACCAGACCAGTCTCCGGAGTTTCGGGCAACTCCCAGTGGTCTTCTGGGGCAGCTGCGACGTTCCTACGCGAGCAGAAGAATCACCCTGTTCAAAGATCTATTCGATGAAGAAGCGGCTGATTTCAGGTTTTATGTCCCGCAGAGCTCAATACAGGAGCTTCCCGACTTGAATACACGAGCAACTGTCGAAGTCCTCGAGGAGGATATACCATTTGTCGGGGCGGGGGGAACCTATGAATACATCAGCTATGCCGATGAAGTAGAAATTCACCGAAACATGTTCGAGCAGGCGCAGAAGATCGAATTCGTGCAGTTGGATGTCGATTCGGTATTCCGGTCGGATTCACTCGTCCGGATCGATTCGTTTCCATCGACCCAGTTAGACAGCATCACAAACCAGGTGGATACTTCGTTTATAATCGACAGCGTTTTCGTGATCAATCAGGTTGCTGTGCGGACCAGGGCGGGGGCTAAAGTCGAGATCAGCGCCGATATCGTCGAGCGTACTTTCGGGGCATCGTATCAGTTCGAACTTGGTCGTCAGGTGTTTATCCTCAAGCGGGATCCCGACGATGCTGATCTCTGGGTGATCGACAAGTGGTTTGAATTGCCGTACTGACTTGCCTGTGGACCGGATTTGAACTATTTTAGGTGATTGCCGGTCAAATGATCCGGCTATTGTCGGAGTGTAGCGCAGTCTGGTAGCGCACTACGTTCGGGACGTAGGTGTCGGAGGTTCAAATCCTCTCACTCCGACCAAATTTTCGAATGCCGGGACAGCCCGGAATCTCTCTGCTAGTAAGAGGTTCCGGGCTTTTTTTACATCCGTCTCCGCCTGGTCTTCGTGGTGCAGGCTCTGCCGGGGCTGCCCTGGAGTAGGATTTGATCAACTATATTCTTCACCGGATCCTGGGAGAATAGGAATACACGCGCAGGTGATCATACCATCCGGGTTTTGCATCTGCGATATCACGAACACGGCATGGCAAACTCTCATACCAACAGCAGCCATTCTGATCTTCTTGGCTCATCCCTTGAGCTGGGTCGCCTTTCGGTGAGAGAGGTCGAGAAGATCATCAGAGAGACTCCCACTGCGATACTTTCTGTTGGCGGGCCTGAGCCGGTGGGGGTGAATTCTCCACTCGGCGCATCTTCGATCTGTGCACAAGCACTTGCTGCTCGTGCCTCCAGAGAGCTCAGAATACCACTGGCTCCTTCGCTTCCGATTGGCTATTCGATAATGTTCAAATCATTTCCGGGAGTGATGGCGCTGCGGTCATCGACCATGGCAACAGTTCTGAGTGACCTGTGCTCCGGGTTTCTGTTCCAGGGCATACGCTCACTGATTTTTGTCGATTCATCCGATTTGAATGAAGACGCCAGTAATGAGTGCGCGAAACGAGCGCGCCAGCGGGGGCTGGCTGTTCATTATTTCTCGTGGCAGAAGCACTCTTCTGTTCGTAAACGTATGAGCTCGATGTGCCCGGATATGCATGACCGTTGCGAAAGTGCTATTTTGTCGATGGCGTCGTTTATAATGCCGGACCTTGCTTTCGGTGATGAACCGCAGAAGCCCAGCCATTCGAATATGTCGGTAAAAACTTTTCAGCGATGGCGAAAGCGGGGGAGAGATCCTGAGCAGTTCCGTAAATACTTTCCCACGGCCTGGACATCGGGAATACCCGTCCAACCGGATCTTTCGTATGGAGCAGAGCTGTTCGAGATAGCCTCGGGGGCCTTAATCAAAGAAGCGAAACGAATCTTGAACCTATGAAATTACTCCAGAGTATAGCCCAACGAATAATGGGCAATGGTATGAAGGTGATATGTCTTCGGAAGCACGATGCCCCCGTGATAGCGATGCAGGTTTGGTATCGCACAGGGAGTGTAAATGAAGACGATGGACAGAAGGGCATATCGCACATAGTGGAGCACATGATGTTCAGAGGGTCTGAACATGTCGGTCCCGAAGAGCACGCGCGCCGGGTGAATGAGGTCGGCGGGCACTGTAATGCATTCACTGCTGAAGATGTGACTGCTTTTGTCAACGCAGTCCCTCGCCAGTCTTTTCCGGAAGTTCTCGAGCTCGAAGCAGATCGGATGCGTGGGCTGTTGTTCGATCCTGCCATTCTCGAGACTGAACGCAAAGTCATAATCGAGGAGTTTCACGGGTACATGAATAACCCGGTCACCAAAGCATTTCTGGAGTTCCGTAAAAAACTTTTCGGAGATCATCCGTATGCGCTTTCGCCTCTGGGGATACTCGAGGATATTCAGGGAATCACCTCCGATCAATGCCGGGGGTATTTTCGGAAGTGGTACCGGCCGTCGAATGCCGTATGTGTGGTGGTTGGCGATTTTGAACATGAAGACGCGGCTTTTGACATGGTCGAAAAAACACTCGGTCAAGTTCCCAACCCTGCTGATGAGCTCCACAAATCGAGCGACACCGTTCCGGCCCGGGGCAGTACGGTCCACCGCATGGAAGAAAAAATCGATTTCGATGTGCCTCTTCTGGTGCTGGGTTACCCGGGACCATCATCTTCTGATTCCGATGCCCTCGGGCTGGAAATTCTTCAGATGATTCTTTCTCAGGGCCAGACCAGCCGGCTGCATCGGCGGTTAGTTCGGCAGAAAGGCATTGCGGTGATGGCCGGTGGTATGAATCATTTCATTCGGCTCGCGGGAATGTCGCTGTTCTTTGCAATATACACTCCGGATATTTCCCGAAAGCGGGTAGAGAAGGCCCTTTCCGAGGAAATCCGTCTGCTTCGTGATGGCGGAGTGAGTGAGTTGGAACTTGAGAAAGTAAAGAACGCATCGCTTACCAACCGATTGTTCGAGATACACAGCGCCGAGCACCTCTGCCAAAAAATCGGCTATGCCGAGCTGGTCGAGGGTGATTATCGCAACTGGGTGCGACGCCTGGATACCCTGGAAAAGATAACGCTGAATCAGGTAACCGAAGCAGCTGGTCGATACTGGAATGAGCCGGAGCGGTACACACTCGCTCTCTCGCCACGAAAAGTACCTGTATCTATGTATCTTGCCGGAATTCTTCGTCGGATCGTTTCCTGGAGAAAGAAGTAGCACAGTATGGGGTATACGTACCGGTTTCCATCGATTACCGAAAAAGATCTTCCCAATGGCGTGACTGTGCTGGGGATTACCCAGCAGGCGCTGGGCACTATCGAGATTACCATTCAGATGCCGATCGGCAAGTACGCCGATCCGGAGGGAAAAGAAGGTGTTCTGGAGCTTCTGGTAGCGACGATGCAGAAGGGGCATGCGGGGATGAATCCGGAGGAGTTTGCGGACAGCCTGGAAAACCGGGGGGCGGGACTTTTTGCCGATGTCGGCAACGAGCATCTGGTATTCGGATGCCGATGCTTGAGTCGGTTTGCCGATGAAATCTTTCCGTTGTTCTGGAAAACAGTGCATGATCCGGCCCTGGACGGCGGTGAGTTTTCACGTTTGAAAAAAGAGCTGCTTACCTCGCTCCAGGCAGAGACCGCGGATCCAGGCAGTATTTCTGACCGTCATTTTTACGCCGAACTCTACGGAAAGAATCATCCGGCAGGAAGGTTGCATTCTACCCGGTCTATTTCTCGAATATCCATCGACGATATCAGGACTTTTTACGGAGAGCACTTTGGTGCAGGCGGGTGTACCGTCTTGTTTGCGGGTGAATTCGACCTCCACAAAATGGAGGAAAGCTGGTTGCCTGCTCTTACCCAATGGGCTGGAAAGGCAAGGCCGGTCAAAGAGATCCCTTCTGAACTCCGACCCGGGACAACATCCGTACGCCTGGTCAAAAAGCCATCGTTGTCGCAAGTGACGCTTGTTCTCGGTCATACGGTGCCGGGGGAGCTTGCCGAACAAAGAGAAGAGCTTGCTCTTGCCAACTACATCCTGGGCGGCGGAAATTTTTCTTCACGCCTCATGTCCCGCGTGAGGACCTCGACAGGCAATACGTACGGAATCCATTCTTCCATTTCAACAGACAGGCAGATCGGTACGTTCCGCATTGGTACATCGACCCAGAATGCTCAGGTTTCCGAGGTAATGAAGGCCATTTTTGATGTTTTGCAAGAGTTGGCAAACGACGGACTGACGTCCGAAGAACTGGAACGGGCAAAGAAATTTGCGATTGGAAACCTGGCGTTTCAGCTTGAAGGTCTCGATAACGTTGTGGAAAAAATCCTCTGGCTTCGTCACTATGACCGTCCATTGAGTTACATCGAGCAATTCGGAGAGAGAATAGAAGCCATTAGCCTGAATTCGGTCAACGCGGCGATCCAAAAGCATCTTGCCTCGAAAAACTTCGCAATCACCGCCGTCGGCAACGCTGCCGATGTCGCACCGGTCTTCGAGAAATACGGATCGGTGAAAATTGTCGATGTTCGTCAGGATAACTAAATGGCGCTTTCCTGCGGCCGCAGTTTGTAGGCGGTTGGTTTTACTGCTGTATTTGTATTAGACAATGAAGTGCAGGTAGTCTTCTTGAACGTCCGCAAGGTGTAATGCAGTACGTAAACGCCTGCCGGACTCAGCAGTGATTATCGCTTATCTTGGTATTCTCACCTGATCCATGAATCTGCCGAACATATTTTCCATAGCATTATGGCACGGGTGTTCCTCAGTTTGGGCAGCAATAAAGGAAATCGGCATGAGTATATACGCCTCATGCTGGATTCTCTTCGTCTGGTCCTGAAGGGGCCATTGTGTCGCTCGCGGTTGATGGAAACCGAAGCGGTGGACGTCGCGCGGCCTCAGAATGCTTACCTCAACCTGGTAGTGTCAGGTGAGTTCGATGGCAGCCCGGCGGAGCTTCTGGGCAGGTGTGACCAGATCGAGCGCGAGTTGGGCCGGGAAGCCAAGGGACAACGGCTTCCGCGTACGGCTGATATTGACCTCCTCCTCTTCGGAACCGAACGGATTAGGGGTAGTGGTCTTACGATTCCTCACCCGGGTATTTTTACCCGCCGGTTCTGTCTGGCAGGTATTGGAGATATCGAGCCTCAGGCGGCGGTTCCCAGAGAAACGGGCATAACGACCGTAGCAAACCTGCTCGACCACGTGCCGCAGAATCTTGCTCGACAACGTGTCGAATTTCTCTCTTTTGAGTATACCGAGGTGCCGGCAGGACCACCTGCATCAAAGGAGGAACGCTCTGAAATGTAGTTTACCGGACAATATCGCCAGTATTTGTATCGAAGGAGTGATCGGGGTTGGAAAGACGTCCCTGGCCTGCCTTCTGGCAGAAAAATTCGAGGCGCGCACGGTACTGGAAAAGGTGCAGGAGAACCCGTTTCTTCGTAAGTTCTACGGTAACCGGAAGAACAATGCATTCCAGACACAATTATGGTTTCTGCTTTCAAGATATCGGCAGCTTTCCGATGAAATGGTGCAGCAGGATTTGTTCCATTGTGCAACGGTTTCGGATTACATGTTTGCAAAAGACCGGATTTTCGCCGCGATAAATCTTGATGAAGATGAACTTGCGTTGTATGAC
>JBEPYC010000118.1:0-5545 GCA_041641555.1 Chitinivibrionales bacterium
CAAAACTTCTTTTGACAATTCACGATCTCTCTTACCGTCATATGTCAGAAACCTTTTCTAACAAACGTCAAGTATGGCATGCTTTTATCCATGCCCAAAAATTAGTCAACAGAGCAGATCGTCTTTTGACTGTCGCCCGTACTGCGCAGCCGAGTCATTGAGATAAAGATACTGCCAGTCAAACCCGATGATCTGGCAGCCTTCCAGCATATTGTCAAGCGTGCTGCGGAACCGTTCCTCCTCTCCGGCGGGATGGGATACATCGGTGTAGGAAACGGCGTACGAATCGGACTTGCGGGGATGAATGGGGAGCGTAATTTCGCCGGCACCCGAGGAACCGATGACTCGGTAATGGTATCATTACGAACCAAGGTCAGCTATTTCGGTTTTCTGCTCCAGAAGAGCTACGTCACTGATCGAATGAGCATGACTGTCGGAGGAGTTCTTGGAAGTGGCGAAGTGAAAGTATCATTCTCGGATCCCGGCACATTCTCTGCTTTCGAACCGGTCTTTGGCGATGAAGTACTTGAACACCAGACCGATGCGAAGTGTGGTGTTCTGGAAGTGCACGGGGGTTTTTCCTACTCCCTGACGCGGTTCATACACCTTGGGGGTGATATCTCCGTGCCGGCGTTTTTCGGAGTCGAAGGCCTGAGTCCGTTTACCGATGAGTTCATCTCGGTCAATCCGGGGGCACGATTCAAAGTGATTTTTGGCAATCTGGGATAAGGTATTTTTTATACAACCCCAGTAGCTCTCATCATGCAATTCCAAACCAGACATCAGATGAATACGGCAAAGGGACTCCCTATTATGGCACTATCGTTAGCGAACATGGCCTCTATACTCATCCTTTCGTTCGTGTTGGGCCTCTGTGCGCAGGACCAGATACCAGGAAAAACCGCCGAAGAGCCTGAAGACACGATTTATGTGCTGGGACCTCAACGAGAGGATCCGGACCATAAACCCAAAGACACCGTCGTGGTGCTGACCCGTCAAAGCGCGGCGGAATTTCTGCAAAGAGCACGCCCCATGCCGGATCTGGCACGCAGAAAAGGCTACGGAGGCTGTCTTGGACCGACGACGGGTATGCTCATGATCGACACCGACCCAATCGATGAGCTTTTCAGCAATACAGCATTTCCCTATCCCGAGCTTCGCCGGAGAATAGATACGCCCATGGAATCGGTTCCTCTCTTTGGAGGTATGCTGTATGGGGGCGTGGGCCACGGTACCCGAATCGGGCTGGCCGGAAGCGGCGGTTCACGAACATTCGGTGTGCATCGCGGAGATACCGTGCGAACCGCTGAAATTAGTCTTGGGTATGGGGGGTTTTTGGTAGAAAAATCACTGGTTGCCGGGAATATGAATCTCATTCTCGGAGGTCTTCTCGGAGCCGGCGGTATAGGGGTAACCGTCTCGGAAACCAACTGGAGCGAGCAGTTCGTTCTGGATGCCGAGGACCGGACCTATAAACAGGCGTCGGCAGGTGCGGGAATGTTTGTTCTGGAGCTTCACGGCGGGTTCACCTACTCGATTCTTCCCTGGTTTCACGCGGGACTACAGGGAACCATGCCGGTGTTTTCCTCCATTGGTGGATTTCGGCACGAGGGTAATTTCGATTTGACCCTGACCGATAATTTTGTCACCGTCAACGGTGGTTTTCAGGTTCGAATCGTACTCGGTAATATCGGATAAAGGCTCGTTTCGCCTATGGTTGAGCAGCTACGCAGCGGATTCTTGGGTCTCTTTCTGGTTCTGGGACAATGGTTGTCCCCGGGCACTCATTATGCCGATATTTCGGTGTCTTCGGTAAGCAAGAGTGCCACGGGCTATCTCCTGCAATGCGATATGCAGATCGGGTGGAACCAGGAGCTCGAAGCGCTCGTCAACGCCGGTATACCGCTCCGTTTTCGCATGGGGGCCTATTGCTCAGGATGCGATTCGCTTGTTTTCGTACGAACACTTTATTTCGATGTAGTAAAGACCACGTACTATTTCGAAGACAACTACCTTGGCAGACTCCGGGACAGCACTGCCCGATCGGATACCTACCCGCAGGTTCTTCTTGCCCTGCGAGATTTCACCAGGTGGCAATTTGTGCTGTGCCGGCGAGCCGAGAGTTGTAGAATCGAAGTCGAGCTTCTTCCCAGTCGGGCAACACGTTTGAACCGTACGGTCGACATGACCGCGGTTTGGGGGCAACGGAAAATAGCCAAGGTGCTGGTGGTGAATACCGGAAATGGGGGCGAACAATGAAATTATGGCAGCGCCTTGAACTCGAATGGAAAATCTTCCTTTTCGGGTGTGCCGTATTTCTGGCCTTTGGCTACCCCATGCAGCGGGTCTTCGTGAACAGAATCAGCTCCGTTCTGACGCAAAGTATCGACCCTGACCTCGAGCGACTGCTTCGCAGCCGGCTCGACCAGACCACGGACCCCGAGGAAAAACGGGCTCTGGTGGCAAGCCTCGAACGGAACCGTCAGTGGCAGGCTTTGATCCCGACGATCGTTCGGGAACAGCGCCAAAGCATTTTGGCATTCGGTGGAATCCTGCTACTGAGCCTGGCAGTCGTATCGGCCTGGACGCTTAAAAGAATGACCCGTCCGCTTCGCGAACTGGCCGAGGCAGTTGATATGATCGGTAAAGGCCGGAAGCCTACGATAACCGTCTCCACGGGCGGTGCTCTCGGCGTGCTTCAAAACACTGTCGACAATCTTCAGACGGAACTGGATGAGCTTCGTGAACGTATTCGTATGCAGGGGATGGAAAAGGCCTGGCAGGATATCGCGCGGGTCATGGCCCACGAGATCAAGAACCCGCTCACCCCTATTCGCCTGACACTCGACCGCCTGGAAGAAAAGGCTGCGCTTGGCGAAGAAGTTCCGGCGGCATCTCTTGGCAAGGCGCTTACCCGAATCAATGCCCAGACCGATGTACTCGAGCGTCTTGTCAATCAATTCCGGAGTTTTTCGCGAGAGCCTGAAGTCCGGACCGGCAAGGTCGCGGTTCACCGGTCGATCGATGCGGTGGCAACCGATATGTCGCAGGCGCTGGATACCAGCATTTCCGGGGAAGCGACTATCGCTGCGGATCCGTACCTTCTGAGTCAGGTATTTCTCAATGTGTGGAAAAACGCCCTCGAAGCAGGGGCGACAAAAATCGACGTGCAGATCGAGCCTAACGAGCGCGACGTCAGAATCAGGATACGTGACAATGGTCCGGGAATAGCTCCCGAGGATATAGATCGAATCTGGCTTCCCTACGTGAGTTTCAAGAAGAGCGGCACCGGCCTTGGGTTACCAGTGGTAAAGAAAATGGTTGAGACCATGAACGGCAGCGTGGCATTGCGTTCGAGCCAGGACACCGCGGATCACGGCGCAATCGTGATTCTGACATTTCGGAGAAAAGACCAGGGAGATACCGCAGCATGAACCAGGAAATACGGGTACTGGTAGTCGATGACGAGGTCGATATCAGGGAGAGCATGAAAGAGATCCTCGAAGAAGAGGGTTTTACGGTCACCACTGCATCGACAATCAGTGCGGCACTCAGGCATTTTGCCCAAGGTGTCGATCTGGCGATTGTCGATATCAAGCTGGGCAGCGAAAATGGACTTGACTTATTGGGTCAGTGTCGCGCACAGTTTCCGCAGGTGCCGGTCATCATCATATCGGGCCATGGGACCGTTTCATTGACCGCCGAAGCGTTCAAGCTCGGTGCTCACGATTTCATGGAAAAGCCTCTTCGACTGATTCAGGTACGCACGAGCGTGCGCAATGCCCTCGAAGCGGTCCGCCTGCGCCACCGGGTCGCTGAACACGAACGAGACAAAGCGCCGCGAGCGGTATACCGGTCAGACTGCATGAAAACTCTTTACTCACAGGTCCGCCGACTGGGCGCCATCTCCGAGCCCGTCGTCATCATGGGACCTTCGGGGAGCGGTAAGGAACTGGTCGCCCGATCGCTTCATTTTGACAGCCCGCGGGGAAACGGTCCATTCATTGCTACCAACGCCGCCTCTCTCCCTGTCAACTTGGCGGAAGATGAGCTTTTCGGACACGAAAAAGGCGCTTTTACCGGTGCTCACGCGCGGCGGGCAGGATGCCTGGAGCAGGCCGATGGCGGGACACTGTTTCTGGATGAAATTGGAGATATGGATCCTCAGGTGCAGGCAAAACTTCTCCGGGTACTCGAAACGGGGCAGTTTGCCCGTCTGGGCGGAACACGACCGATCACCGTGCAGGTCCGGATCGTTACGGCCACCCACAAGGATCTCCAGGCACTTGTGTCCGAAGGAAACTTCCGGCACGATCTCTGGTATCGCCTTTGTGCCTTTGTGGTTCGGATTCCGCCGCTTTCGGAACGAAAAGACGACATCCCGCTGCTTGCAGAGACCTTTCTTGCCGGTATCTGCAACGAAATGGGTATCATTCGAAGCTTTACCCCCGAAGCTCTGGAGGTCCTTTCCGAGCAGCCCTATCCCGGCAATGTCCGTCAGCTCAAGCACACCGTCACGCGGGCGGCGGTGTTTTCCGATCGGGGCGAAATTGACCAGAACATCATAGAGTTCGTCTCAACCGGAATGGAGCCCAGCGCCACCGAAACGCCGGCAACTGACTCAATGGATTCGTACTTCCTGAGAGATTTTCGGTCCGCTCGGGACAAATTCGAATACGATTATCTTCGCACAGCACTTGATCGCCACGATGGCAACATCACCGCAACGGCGGCATCGATTGGCATGGCCCAGTCAAACCTTTCGCGGAAACTCAAAGACGTAGGTCTTCGGTAACGGAGGATTATATGAACCAGTCGATTCTTGCACTCTGCATAGCTCTCCTGTGGTCCGGGACTACGCCCGCAGCGGTCATTGTCAGAACATCCCAGGTCGAGCTGACCGGCATTTCGGCAGTCTCCATCCAAGGAGCGTGTCTGGATATCGAAATTCTGGGCCATGATGAAAGTGTACTGCGTATGCGAAGCGATAACCTCTCGGGCAATGCCGAGGTCCGAAGCAGGAGAAGGGGCGACCTGCTGGAAGTCTGGGTAGAGAAACCATCGATGCTTCCTTTTGGCTGCGCTGGGGGGATAGTGCTGGAAGTGCCTGTTACTACGTCGATTCAAATAGACAACGTATCCGGGGATATTTCGGTTGAAGGACTCGATGCGCCGGAGATCCGCATCGAGAATGCGACCGGAGAAATCGAACTCGAAGACTGTACTGCCCGGTTCAACGTCACGACCGCATCGGCACCAATCGAAATGGACCATTGCCATGGTCCTGTCCAGATCCGAACAGCGACCGGCAAGATAGACATCAGCGACGGCACTGGGGAAATCGATGCAACCACTGCATCTTCGGGACATGAGTACGATGATTTTTCCGGGAACATTCGTGCAAAATCTGCCTCCGGAAAGATCGTGCTCGAAGACAGCGAAGGTGCATTCCAGATTAAGACCATTTCGGGTCCTATCGAGGGAGACGATATCAGGCTTACGGCAGAGACCTCCTTCTCTTCGACATCCGGACCAATCACGGTCA
>JBEPYC010000118.1:5555-10508 GCA_041641555.1 Chitinivibrionales bacterium
GGGCATCGTTCGCGCCTGCGGAATTATCGGGGGCAAGAAAGTACAATCAGAGCGCGGATCGGTTCTACTCAAAGCGAGGACGATTTCGGGTAATCTCGAATTCCGTTGCGATTGAGTTCTCTCAAGCCCTCTCCCACAAGCTCCTGAGATCGGCGTGGCACGGAAAGTGCTTTCCTTTTAAATGTGACAAGTTGTATTTTGTCATGGAGAACACTTTTCGGACATTTGCGATAAACGGCGAATTGGCAGGCAGGGCTTTTGGACACAGACGGAAACACTTACACCATCGAGAGCACACCCGGCGAGAATCCACTGCTCTTTCGCTTTATTGAAGACACCTACGAGGAGCTATCCTCCAGTGTCGGTTTTTTGCTCAATACGATTCTGGATATCATATTCAACCCGGCTGTCGGGGGACTTCTTGCCCTTTTGCTTACTTTGCTTCTCGCGCGGTTTGTCTTTCAGCTTTACCATCGGCACATTTTACGTAAGCGATTTCTGCAGTCGAAAACCACACGGATCCGACTCGTTGCCCACCGGAATCTCTGTACTGCGCTCATCGTTAGTCCCAAGGACGGCGATTCGATGCCGGTCGGCCGTACCATGGTATCGTATGTAGAACAATGGCTTACGGATCTTGGGTTCAGCGTCACGGTCATCAACGATCTTTCACTGCTTTCTCGCGCAGTCGATTTCACACCCACGGTAACCGCTATCGATTGTCGTCAGGGAGCCGAGATCGCCCGGAAAGTCGATAGCCATTTCCAGAGCAGGAAGATTCCATCCAGGGCCACCGTCATCTGTTTCAATCTGGAGAATTCCTTCCGAAAACTCCGAACGAAATATCTTCTGAATGTAACCACCCTGGGCCGATCGTTTAATCGAGCCGATATTGTCCGATCCGTGTCTCCCCTGCTCGTTAGCCGCGAAGTAGCTGTTCCCGACACCTCGGATCTCCAGGGAAAAATCCAGGGACACATTCTGGCCGATATTCTTCAGTTCATGGAAACGGTGTCCAGAACAGGAAACCTTCTTCTCCGTGACCAGGCTTTCCATATTCTTGGCAGCATTCAGATGACCGGGGGAATGGTCACCTTCGCCCAGCATCATTCCGGATGCATCGGAGAAGATGCAATTATGGAGCTTCTGGGGACGACCAATGGTTACTTCCAGTTGCACGCCGAAGCCCCGTTTCAGGAGAGTAACTGCATGGTTTCTCCAACCGCCGCGCTCCTCAGCTGGGCAAAGGTTTCCGATGAAAAACAACGGGGTCATTCCGATCCCGGATTCCAGGTGTCATTGACCTGAATCCCGGTCTCCAGCTGCTCTGGTTTTGATCACCGGGGCTATCGGTGCCACCACCACGGCGGACACGCGGGCAAACCCGGCTGAATGCCTTTTCGTAGATTACCGCAGAACGGTAACATGTGCATCAACTGAACAGTAACCACCAGCAGGAGGCGAATGTGAAGATGGGATTTCTTTTTACCGGTCTTTTCTGGGGCAGTATCCTTGTTCTTCTCGGGCTTTCGGTTATTCTGAAGGCTGTTTTTCACATCAATATTCCAGTATTCCGTATCGCTTTCGGGCTGGTCATCATTTATATGGGAATACGGGTGCTTACTGGAGGACACTTTGGACGCGTCAGCGACAATACGGTTCTTTTCGAGGAGTCGCGGGTGGAGATGTCCGCCATCAGTGATGAGTACAATGTACTTTTCGGCAAGGGTGTCATCGATGCCACCAACCGGCCCGAGGACAGGAAAGTTCGAAAAGTCGAGGTCAACACGATCTTCGGTCACAGCACAATCAAGATCTCCACGGGAGTTCCCACCATCGTTAAGGTGTCATCGGCATTTGGCGGCTGCCGGTTACCTGATGGTACGATGGTCTCATTTGGTGAGTACACCTACCGAAACAAGGCTGCACAGCAGTCCGAAGCCGTGACCATTATCAAATCATCGGTGGTGTTTGGGGGAAGTGACGTGGTGCTTGTGGAAGAAGCACAAAGTGAAGAGGAGAAGGAAGCAGAGGAAGTCGGAACCGAAACAGTCGCCCCCCAGGGCACATCACCTTCGGAACCGGAATCGTGAAGCATACTCTTGAGAGTTGCCCATACAGGAAGAGGACCTTATGCACGAGAAAAGATTCAACGAAAATATCGAACGGCTTCGAAGCCCTGAACGCATGAAGCTGCTTCAGGCAGAAAAAGTAGTCGATCGTTGTTTACGGGATATTCCGGCACATAGCACCTTGGATGTGGGAATCGGGAGTGCTGTTTTTGCAGAGGTTTTTGTCGGCCGGGGCCTGACGGTGGCAGGGGTCGACCCCAACCCGTCCATGCTCGAAATCTCCCGAAGACATCTTCCGGAAGCCGATATTCGTGAGGGAATCGCCGAAAAACTGCCTTTTGACGACAAGATCTTCGACATCGTTTTTCTTGGCCATGTTCTCCACGAGACCGATCATCCGATCAAAGCGCTTGAGGAGGCACGCAGGGTGTCACGCCTGCGGGTAGCAGCATTGGAGTGGCCGTACATTCGCGAGGAACACGGACCACCGCTTGATCATCGGGTGAAATCAGAAGACGTCCTTGCGTGGGGGGAAGCTGCCGGATTTTCCAAAGTCCATGCTGAACAGATGAAGCATATGGTCCTTTTCCTGTTTGAAGACTGAGAGATCAAGCCGCTTCCAGAAAAGGGACCGGCCTCCCCTATCGGGGTTTGACCAGATCGGACCGTAAAAAACCGTATTCATCGAAGCCAAAGCGGAGCACCAGCAGAAGATTGAGCACCGCTGACAAGGTTGCCGAGGTGTAGATAGCCACCATGATCGCTATCTGATATTTTATCGCCACAAGCGGCAGGGAGCCCCCGAGGATTTGACCGGTCATCATTCCCGGCAGCGAAACCAGGCCAATCGTAGCCATTGTTGAAGTCAAGGGAGTCAAAGAGGCCGAGAGTGAACGTCGTATGTACGGTCGGGCCGCTTCCCACACCGTTGCTCCCATAAAAAGGGCATTGGCATACTCCTTTTCCTCGTTTTTGATACCGCTGAAGAATCGCTCAAGCGCAAGGATATTCCCTCTCAAACAGTTTCCCAGAAGCATTCCCGCCAGAGGAATCATATACCGGGAATCATAGACGGGCGAGGGTTGTACCCCCACCGAGAGAAGAAACGACACTATCCCGAATGTGCTGACCAGAATACCGACCAGAGTAATTGTGAAAACCTTGCTTCGCCTGACACCAATATTTCCACTGACGTTAAAATTGGCGACCAGTATCATAATCAGCACCCAGGCGATATTGAGCCAGGGACTGTTCCACTCAAAGACGTATTTCAGGTAGATACCTACCAGCACCAGTTGCCCACTCATTCGCGCGACCGCGATCAAAAGCTTTGTGGTGAGGGCAATTCGAAGCGAGAGAAAAACGGCCAAGGGAATCAGAAGGAGCAGGTAGACGTACAAAAGGTTAACAATAGGGATATCGATCGTTTCCATGCGGAATTCACTCCTGAGGAATAACTTTGCCGCCCGAGACGAGATATTTTCGGGGAAAGAGTTCCCGGAACAGCGGATAATGAGAAACGGCCAGAACTGTCCAGTCTGAATCTGCGAAAAGGCGGGTTATGATCTCCGCATTGGTCTCATCGAGAGCGGACGTGATTTCATCGGCCAGAAACACTCGTTTTCCCAGCAGAAGCGCACGCGCGACGGCAATCCGTTGTTTTTCGCCCCCCGAAATATCAGCCACATTCTTTTTGAGAATCGCCGGTGCAAGCCCCACCTGGTCCAGCTGACTTTCGATTTTCTCCCGGGAGGGACGTCGGTGTCGATTGGCCCTGTAGCAAAACGGCATCTCGATGGCATCGATAACCGTGCCTGTTCCCAGGGCCGGTTCCTGCCCGATATAGGCGACATCGTTCCGAATGCCTTGTACCGAAGATGCGGTAACCACCTCGTTGTTGTACAGTATTTGGCCCCCTGATGGAGCATGCTTTCCGAGGAGAGACAGAAGAATTGATGATTTTCCCGAGCCTGATTCTCCGATAAGCAGAACTTTTTCTCCGGAAGCTATACGGAGACTGACATGGTCCAGGAGTAGAGTGCCGTTGGCTTCGACTGTAACGTCGCGAAATTCAATCATAGTATGGTCAAATATGGCATTTTCCGCAATCCCCGGCAACGATTCAGTTCATGGGCTTTCGGACTCCATGTATTATTTTCGTTGGTCTTCCCGATTTCGGCGCCCGCGCCGCTCCCTCGCTGCCATCATCTGGTTGTGCATCTGAATAAGTGAGCAGCGGGCGAACAGGCCGAAGTAATCGGACAGCTACGAGAAACGAAAGGAGTGCTTTTTGGCTTCGATTGAAATCCCCTCTCTGGGCAGCTTTTCTGAAAATTCCGGGTTGGTATCCCTTGAGCAATGCTCCGACGGCGTGTTCAAGGTCGGCAAAGATGGTGTGAAAGCGGTTGCCGCCACGGGAGACCGCAAGGTCGAGTTCATAGCATTCGAGGACCACTCGCTTGCATACGTGAAATCCGCAATGAGCTACCCTGCTTACTACCCGGTACATCCGGTCAAGATGGAAAAGCCAATCAAAGCCGTGCTCATGGATTTGGATGGTACCAGTGTTCGTAGTGAGCATTTCTGGATCTGGATTATCGAACAGACCACCGCAAGCCTTCTTGGTGACCCCGATTTCAAGCTCGCCCCCGATGATGAGCCCTATGTTTCCGGACACAGCGTCTCAGAGCACCTGCAATACTGTATAAAGAAATACTGCCCTGAAAAGTCTGTCGAAGAAGCACGAAACTTCTATTTCGAGCATACCCATCGTGAAATGCAGGAAATACTGGAAGGACGGGGGAAACCCGGAGCGTTCACCCCGAGCCCGGGACTTAAAGAGTTCCTCCTTGGGCTCAAAGAACGGGACATCAAAATTGGC
>JBEPYC010000119.1:0-10467 GCA_041641555.1 Chitinivibrionales bacterium
GGGAAACTATTGAACTACCGACGTTCATCGAGAAGCCGATGGGGAAGAAAATCGACGGTGCCGTGTGGTTCAGAAAGAAGATCGCTATACCGGAGAATTGGGTCGGCCATGATCTTGAGATTCGACTGGGTACAATCGATGACTTTGATGTCACCTACTGTAACGGAGTGAAAGTCGGGGAAACCGGTGTCGAAATTCCAGAACCCTACATGATTCCCCGCCATTATGTCGCGCCCGGCTCGCTGGTGACATCGAGTGAGGTCACCCTGGCGGTGCGGGTCTTCGATCATTTTGGAGGTGGCGGATTTGCTGGCCCCCCCGAGGCTATGGAGCTTTCCTGCCCTGCCCGCAACAGTCATGTGCCGCTCCGTGGTGACTGGAGATTTCACATGGAAATACCGCTCGAGCCGTCGGCGATCGGGGGGCCGGGAACGCCGGGAGTGCCGCGACAACCACGTGACCCCAATTCATCCAATCGCCCTTCAGGTCTTTACAATGGCATGATTACACCGGTTGCTCCGTATACGCTGTCCGGTACGATCTGGTATCAGGGCGAAGCCAATGCGAGCACGGCGTACCAGTACCGAAGGCTTCTTCCGGCGATGATCGCCGACTGGCGCGAAACGTGGAACGACACCACCATGCCCTTTGGTATTGTGCAATTAGTAAATTTTCGAGACCGCGATACGGTCCCTTCACCGAGCACCTGGGCCGAGCTGCGCGAAGCGCAGGCGATGGCGGCCCGGAGCGATCCACATGTCGGCCTTGCGGTGGGAATCGATGTCGGGCAGGCAAATCGACTTCACCCCGCGAATAAACGTCCTTTAGGAGAACGGCTTTCGGCCTGGGCCCAAGCTACCGTGTACGGAAGAAATCTGGTCTACTCGGGTCCCGCTCTCAAGCGCGCATCTTTTGGCACGGATACGGTAACTCTGGTATTCGAGCACATCGGAAGCGGGCTGGCCGTAAAGGGCGACAGTCTTACCGGATTTTCTCTCGCCGGCAGCGATAGCGTGTTTCACTGGGCCACGGCACGAATACAGGGCGACTCGGTTATGGTCTGGTCGGACTTGGTAGAAACGCCGGTTGAGCTTCGCTACGGATGGGCGAATAATCCGGATTGCAACTTGTATAACAAAGAGGGGTTTCCGGCGGTTCCCTTCCGCACCGACAGCTTTCCCGGGGTTACCTTTTCGGAAAGATAAATGCTGGTATTGCTTTCGGAAACGGTTGGGGCTTCCTCGAATTCAGCATTTTGAAGTAAACCATCTGTTTGAGAAAGGCCGCCTTGTAAACGCCCTGCTATGCAGTCACACAACGAGCTAACGTCAGGATGTCCTGAGAACCTGCGTGTGTGCTCGCAGCGCACCACTGCCGGTGCCGGAATCCTGGGCTTGTGACGTGATAGGCCGTTCTTGCATTGACTCCGCCTTTCCTTCCATTCCTGCTTCACACCTCTTCGCTTGCAAAACCACCCGTTTCTCCGTACAATTAGGGGTGTCGCTCATATAGGTACCCGTGCTATAAACGTTAAACGTTCCGGAAATTTTCTGAGCGTTTCCTATTGAGTATCCCGTAACAAACCACAAGAGTCGGGGATGCACCCCAAAAATCAAAGAACCTTCGGGCAAAACAAGAAGCTTGCACTGATCCTGACCGTGCTGGTGGGAGTGCTGTGCGGGTGGTTTGATGTGCAGTCGGCAACGTATACCTGGAGTGGTGCCGATGGCGCCAGCGCATCGACCGGATCCAATTGGACCCCGGTCGGGCCTCCGTCTGTGGGCGACAGGGCGGTTTTCGACAGTTCGACCGCAAACACCAACTGTGCCTGGGATATTACCGATGCCATGAGTGTGCTTCTCATGGAAGCAAATTTCGACGGTGTGGTAACGACAAGTTCCAAACTTGTGATCACCGACAGCCTCGTTCTGGAGTCGGGAGAGTTGAGTTTGGGGGATTCGCTCGATCTCAACGGACATTTCTGGTCTGATGGTCTTATGCACTGTAACGGACATGTGGTGCTGGTTGCCGGAAACTGGACGGGGGTAGGATCCGGCGGATTCAACGACAACAACAACACGGTAGTGTTCGACGGTTCGGGGGCTCAGACCTTGATTTCGGGAGGCGCAGGGGCGAGAAAGGATTTCTACAACCTTGTTGTCGACAAGCCCAGTGGTACACTAACCTTGAGCACGGATCTTCTCGATGTGCAAAACGATCTCACGATTGTGGCGGGAACGCTTGATGCCGCCGGATTAGAAATCACCATTGGCGGCAATTGGGATAACGATGGTACGTTTACATCAGGTGCTAATACCGTTACTTTCTACGGGACCAGTAAGCAGATTCTGCTAACCCGCGGAAGCGCCGAAGCAAAGGACTTCAATAATCTGGTCATCGCATCCTCGGATACGGTCGAAGTTGCAGGGTGGACAGTCGTGACCGATGTCGACCTGACGGTGTCGTCGGGGGTACTCAATCTTAACGGAAACATTCTCGAAGTCGCGGGTAGTTTTACTGTGGAGACCGGTGCATCTTTCCTGGCCCCGGGGGGCGACACGGTATCAATTACCGGCCTTACCGTTGATTCCGGCGGAGTCTATCGCCATCTGTCCAGTGGAAGCATGACTATCGGCGCCGACGGTGTCGGTAACAACGGTACGGTATTTCTGGACGCCAACAACACTAGCTGCGATGGTGGGTCCGATGCAATAACCATCGCCTCTTCCAGTGGCGGTACTCAGCGCTCGTGGTCGGGAAGCGGGACTTTTACTATCTACGATGTAACCGTGTCGGATCAGGCCGGGTCGGCGTCGATCACCGCCCAAGGATCGAGCGACGATGGTGGAAACGGATTGAACTGGACTATAAATGCTTCGTGCTCTCCCACGGAGACATTCGCGTTCAACTCGCAGATCACTATCAACACGGCTGCCGACGGGGCGAATGTGACCGGTGGTGTGGCCGATTTCCCGCTTTTGGTGCGTCTTACCAGTGATAATTTCGATTTCACCCAGACCCAGAATGACGGAGCTGATGTTCGATTTGCCGATTCCGCGGGAAACTGGCTGACCTACGAGATCGAGCGGTGGGATTCGACTGCCGGTCTGGCTGAAATCTGGGTGAAGGTCGATACGATCTACGGTAACCGTGATGACCAGTACATTCAGATGCACTGGGGCAACAGTGGTGCTGCGGATTCCTCCAGTGCTTCTTCGGTGTTCGCACCCGCCGGCAAATTCCTGGGTGTATGGCACATGGATGAAACACCCGGTACCGATGCAAGCGCGGCAGATGCAACCGGAAACGGAAACGATCTGACAATCGCGGACATGGAAAGCGGCGATCATGTTTCAGGACTGGCCGGGTACGGCCTGGAATTCGACGGCACCGATGATCATCTCATCCGGACCTCCCTCAGCTCGGATATTTCGGCAAACATGACGTACATGGGATGGGTGCTTGTTTCTTCGGCCGATGCAGGAGATCGACTCTGGGAGTTTCCCCAGGATGCATCGTACGGTATCGATTGCAGAATGATAACAGTAGATACAATCGGGCATGATGATGCCGGTGGCCCCGGAGCGAAACAACGTGCGGACGAAATCGTTTCGGACGGAGAATGGCACCACATAGCGGTGGTACGCAGTGGCTCGACCTACGAGCTAATCGTCGATGGCACCAGTGATGGAAGCCTGACAGGAACCGCCCCGACCTACACCAAAGCACTTGTCGGAGCGCGATCGTTTAATGGCGATATAACCACGCGAAGCAGTTTCTTCTCCGGAACAATCGACGAACTCCGGATAGATACAACCGCTCGTTCGTCGGACTGGGTCAAATTATGCTATGAAACGCAGAAACCCAATAGCGCGGTTATCAGTATTATCGCCGAGTCCGACACCGTGGGGCTTGCAGAGCTAACCATGCGAAGCACCACTACTGCTTGTTCACTCTACACCGACAGGTGGAGTCTTGTATTCGATCAGGACAAGGGCGCAGGCATCTGCTTTCTCTCCGACCAGACGCAATATGCCGGAATCAATCAGGTAAACGATAACGAGAACCTGTTCTCGATTCTGTACAACGGAGTGGAGTCGTCATCGCGAACCGATGGGGTTTTGACACTAATCGATTCAACCGATTTCTCGGCTCGAATTCGCCAGGAAGTCACCCTTTCGGGAGAACTTTTTACGACGGATTACACGGTATACGGTTCGGGGAAAATGTACATCCGTACGTGGGTCGATGGGGCGGTTGCGAGTAATACGCTTGGTTTCCGGGTCAACCGGCGGAACAGTACCGGCACCAATCAGGTGATTCCTGCAACCGCGACTGCTTCATCGTGTCCCTATGTGCTTCTTGCAAACAATAGTACAACCGTGCATGATATTCTGATGGTGCCCTATCGGTCAATGGCGGGTTTTGCTTTCGATTCAAGCAGCACGGCGGATCCTTCTTACGCAGGATGGTCCAATTCGTCATATTCCCTCGCGGCCGGCGATCGTGATGCATTCGAATTCATGGTCGATTTCGCGCACAAAGCCTGGAATGACACCTCTTCGGCTACCGGACAGGCGGCAAATGACTACCGCAACCGCGACAGCCTGGAATACCTGGTCGGCACGATGGGCCTTGACCGTGCCTGGGAGGAAGACATCATTGGGCACTGGAATTTCGACGATGCCCGCAGCGACACGGCGGGGGATTTTTCCGGCGGCGGGCGCGATGGTGCAATATACGGAAGCAGTTCGGTGACGGGGCGTATCGGTACCGGACTCCAAATGGACGGCACCGGAGATACCGTCATTGTAGCCCAGGATGCTATCTATACCGACGATAACGGGTTTGTCGTGGCACTCTGGATCAAGCCATCAACTGCCCTCGATGCTGCCGATGTGCTGTTCATGGTGGGTGATGACTCGGGAACCATGGACGGGTACAAAGTAACCGGAGGTACCGGGGGAGTGGTACAGTTTACGGCAGGAAATGGAGCTTCCGAGCTGACGGTCACCGGTGCAACCGGTATCGGAACCGGCACGTGGCATCATGTCGCCGTTCACTGTAACGCAGCAACCGATTCGATTCTGCTCTATGTCGATGGTGAAGTCGATGCGATTTCAGGTTCGTCCATTTCGGTTGGTACCGGAACGCATCGGATCGAGATCGGAACAAACTATGCCGGGATACTCGATGATATCCGGATGTATGGCCGGGACTTGTGGAGCGAAGATATAGCGATGCTTTCCACCATCGGATACCGGACCAACGATGGCAGGTACGCGCTGCGGGCCGACAATAACAATACGATTCAGTTTAATATCGATGGAGGTACCTATAACCGTCACTACCCGGTGTTTCATCTGACCAATTACTGGGCAACCGATGCGGATCCAGTGCTCTACGTTAACCAGACACGATGGACCAATACCGCATCCGATACCATGTACCGGGTAACACTCGATGACCACGAAAACCTTTTAATCGTTGGCCTGGACAGCGTTTTAACAAGCGATGGGCTCACGATCTATATCGATGACGGTAACGACAGCAGCGCGGTTTGGGAAACCGATCCCGTCGATTCGGTCTATTCCACGGTCAATGCAAATACGATTGTGGTGAAGAATTTTTCCGGCGATAATCTGGGCGCCGACGGCAGTGATACCTGGGCACTGGTGATCGATCGTGACTGTGGAACGACAACAAGCCAGGGGTGCGGAGGAATTACCGATTTCTACAGCTCGGAGGTCGATGCGAGTACCGCGTGGAGCAGCGCTACCAACCTGGTAACCAGTAATTACATGCTCAACCCGGTTATGTGGGAGTATGGCGGTGTCGCTGCACGAGATTCCACTTGGGGCTCCAACGTTGCCAGCAGTGGCGTATTGTCGATTGTTTCAATCGATACCAATGATGTCTATACCCGGGTTCTTCTGGATACTGTTGATATCGATGACGCCACCAACTCCCTTTCGTATACCCGTCAGTACACTATTTATCCGACTGGAAAAGTGTTCGAGCTTTTTACGGTAACCGGCGCCAACAAGGCGCTGGATACTTTGTTTCCCGGAATAGCCATGGCGGGGCCAAGCGGCAACGATACACTTGTGAATGATGACTTCAATCGGTCAGACAACGCAGCTCTGGGGGGAGTATGGACCGAGACCGAAGATGTAAGCAATTATGTGGAGATCAGTGGCAATATCGCTCAGTGTACCAGCGCTGACGGTACCATGGTTCCCATGTTCGAGACCTCATTCAGCGAACAGACTTCGGGCGTGGTCGTGTGGGAATTCGATATGAACTGGAGTCGTACAAATGGTTCCGAGGGTGAGTACGAAGTCTTCATGCAATTAGGAAACGGCATGACCACCGATCTGGTAACCGGTGTGGCGGTGAGCCTTCGGTGGGGGGATCAAAAGGAAGGGTTCACCGCCGATGAAGGTTTCGGGTATGTTGCAAGCAATGGGACCGAAACGATGGTCACGACCATCTCGGGAGCGGCTACCATCCGGGTAGAAATCGACATTGATAACGAGACATACGATATCTACGTCGACGATGTCAGCCAGGCGACAAATGTGGCCTTTCGGAATGCATCGACAACCATCGATGAGATGCGGTTTTTGGTCAACGCGTTGAACAGTACTAATTTTAGTGGAGAAAACTTTGACAATGTGCTATTGTATGGCGAAGGTGCCGTGTGGGGTACCGACACGCTCAAGCAGCACTGGAACACTACCGACAACCGTCTTACCGGCATGGTTCACACAGGTACCGGCTCCACCTATCATGGCATCGGAGCGGCGTTCGTAAGCTATGAAGACGGGACCAGCGGTGTCTCGAGTTCATCGCTTATCGATGATACCCTTTCCAAGTGGAATCAGGACCCCCTGGTGCTTCGGACATTCACTCAGGGCACTGGAACCTATTTCCAGACCGCGAATTTGCCGTATTTCGCGGCTTTCTACTACGACATTTCAACGGACGTTACCACCGGCGGCGCCATACAGACTGCCATGTTCGATGCGCTTTATCCCACCTGTGTTTCGTACCTGACCGGAACCAAGGTCACCAGTGATTATGGCGACCTCAATGCCGATGGGTTCAACGAAGCAGAGGGGTGTTATGTTGTGGCGGCCTCGGAAAATACGATCAAGATGGGCCTGGGCGTGAGCTGCGGAAACGCTTCACAGATCAACAGTCCGGCTTTCAAGGTGGCCAATTACACCAGTTCGCAAAAACCCGAGTACGTGTTCCTTCACTCAAAAGACCTGGGTGCGGGTGACCGGGACACGATCCGGCTGCGTGAAGGATACGACTACAGTGCCCACGTGGACCAGACTTCCCGTCAACTCATGATTCAGCTCGACTCAGTATTTACCGACTCGACCTACCTTTACTTATCCGATGACGATGCCCTGGCAGTACAGGCAGGCGGTTTCCGGGCAGTCGGTGGCAACGGCAGCGATACTCTTTTCTGGAGCACCGAAAGCGAACATGAGAACCTCGGGTTTATGCTCTACCGAAGGATCAAACCAGTGTTTCTGGACAGCCTGTTCGCAGCACTGGATACCGGTGTGGTGGACACCACGAGTAATGCGGTTGCGCTTGCCAAAATGGGGGGGATCGACCGGAAGGATACCGCCTGGGTACCCGTGTACGAAGAGCTGATCGACGGCGCCCCCGGAGGGACCTCGCCAAGTAAACGCACCTATAAGGTAATCGATTATGGGGTGCACAACGATGTTCTGTATCAATACAAATTGGTAGCGGTTGATTTTGACGGTACCAAGGAAGCATTCCAAGAGCTTGCCGAAGCAATGCCGCGAGTCCGGCTTCCCCGGGCATTTGCGCTGTTTCATAACTACCCCAACCCATTTCGGCATCACACATTTATTCGCTACAATCTGCCGATCAAGACCGATGTTCTATTGTATGTCTACGATATGCGCGGCCGTCTGGTGCGGCGCCTGGTCAGACCCGAAGGTAAACAGAATCCCGGATTCTACCGCATAACATGGGATGGCACCGATGAGGTCGGGCGGGAGTTGGGAACAGGGCCGTATATCTATCACATCCGGGCAAATGCAGGGAAATTCGTGAAATCGGGAGTGATGCTGTTGGTGAAGTAGGAGTGAGGAGGGGGCGAAACGCAATGGCTGGGGGCTGCCGAGCATTCTCTTTGAGGCGAGCTCGAAGGGAGTCACTACCACGGGGAAAAGTACTATCGATTCCCTGAAATGCTTAGAATAGACGCTGGCGCCATGCATTACGCGGGGGCTTCGCGGGTAAGTCTGCCACCCATTGCTTCTACCCCGAGAAACAGGGTATTTTAGATTAATGAACGAGAAATTTTCCTTCCATTACCCGAATCCCCGGAAAAATGCATCTGATTCGCCACCTCCCCCCCCTTCTTCAGAAGGTGAGGACAAGGTAAGGGGATTACCTGTATTCGTTGTTGTTATTCTGTTGCTGTCTCTGGGAGCTGGTATTGCCGGCGGCGGAATAGGTTTTCTCCTGCGGATGACCGAGACCCTGCCCACAATCGAGGAACTGGAGAATATCGAGCAGCCGCTTGTTTCCAAGATGATTGGCCGTGATGGTAAAGTCGTCCATGAATTCAGCACTGAACGACGGTTCTGGGTATCACTGGAAGAGATCCCCAAGGATCTTACGGATGCCGTCGTGGCAATTGAAGATCGACGGTTTTACAAGCACTGGGGAATCGACCTGAAGCGGATTTTCGGTGCGATAATGGTCGATGTGCTTCACGGCGAATACGCCCAGGGAGCATCGACTTTAACCCAGCAGCTGGCGCGCAACCTGTACCTTACTTCTCGTACATCGCTGGTACGAAAGATCCGTGAAGTGCTCACAGCGATTCAGATCGAAAGCTATTACACTAAAAAGGAAATCCTCGAACTCTATCTCAACCAGGTCTATTTGGGTGGGGGAACCTACGGTGTAGAGGCCGCCAGTCAGAAGTATTTCAACAAACCCGTCTCCGAACTGACACTGAATCAGTGCGCGATTCTGGCAGGGACGATTCAGCTACCTGAGCACTACCGACCGGACAAAGAAAAGAACATCAGCCGGATAACCGTTCGCCGCAATTCTGTCATTCGCGGGATGCAGCGCATGGGCGTAATTGATGAAGAAACCGCTCAGTCCGCTCGTCAGGATTCGATCAAGGCCAACCCTAAAAAGCCGTCGGTCAAATCGGCGCCATACTTTGTGGACATGGTTCGCGGATATGTTGCCCAAAGATACGGAGACAAAGCTCTGTACGAAGGTGGACTGACGATATATACAACAGTTGATCCTCCCGCTCAGGATTCTTCGAGTGCCGCAGCGAAGGCGCACCTGGCCGAACTTCAGCCGCGTTTGAATATGATGTGTGTCGACAGCTCGAAAATCTACCGGACACTGGGCATACCCCGGGATACGCTTCTGGCACACTTCGATTCACTCTACGAAGTTCATGAAGAAACCTTCGACCGTTTACCGGACTCAATCCGTTTGCGGAAAGCCCAGGTTTCGGTGGTGGCTCTCGATGTGAAAACGGGGGCGATTCTGACTCTTATTGGCGGTCGAGACTTCAATGAAACAAAATTCAATCGCGCGATTCAGTCGCACCGTCAACCCGGATCGGCTTTCAAGCCAATCGTATACGCTGCGGCTGTTGAAAGCAGCTACACGGCTGCATCTGTTATTCTGGATCAGCCGATTACTCTCGAAACAGACGAAGGTCTCTGGCGCCCGGAAAACTATGGTCATGAGTTCTATGGTCCCGTGACTCTTCGGAGAGCTCTGGCAAAATCGATCAACCTGCCGGCCATTCAGGTGCTTACCTCAATCGGTGCATCGCGGGTGGTCGAAGTTGCACGCAGGATGGGGATCAGTTCGAATCTTGCCGCGGTGCCCTCACTTGCTATCGGCGCCTGCGAAGTCATTCCACTGGAGATAACCTCCGCTTACAGCATTTTCCCTAATGGGGGAGTGCGATCAGAACCATACTACATAGAAAAGATTGTCGATAAGAACGGAAAGGTACTCGAAGAGCATAGTCCAACCGAACACGAAGTCTTCTCGCCGGAAGCTGCTTACATTATGAGCGACTTACTCAGAGAAGTCGTGTGCTGTGGAACAGGCGCATCGATTCCCGGAAGCGGTTTCCGGAGAGTGGCCGGAGGCAAAACGGGAACAACCAACGATTACTCCGACGCCTGGTTTATCGGGTTCACCCCACAGATCGCCTGTGGAGTGTGGGTCGGAGTCGATGAACGTCGTTCGATGGGTCATGGCGTAACCGGCGCAAGAGGAGCCATTCCAATCTGGGTGCCGACTATGTCCGCTCTCCACAAAGAACTCCCGAAAGAGATTTTCGAGCGCCCTGAAGGAGTCGTGGCGGAACGGATCTGCGAAAAATCCCACAAACGTGCCACCCGCTACTGCGTATCGGCC
>JBEPYC010000120.1:0-10430 GCA_041641555.1 Chitinivibrionales bacterium
TCCTGCAATAAGAATATCCAGGGCCGGTTTGTCCGCAATTTCTGAAGGCCGATATTGTTGTGGACTCGAGTACCCTTTCGCGGTGGCCTCCTGCACAATTACATTGATGGTTTCCGGGCTCACCCCCGAACCAACCAAGGCGTCAACCGCTTGGCGAGCATGTTCAAACGTATCGATGATGGCAAAAGTCGAAGGCATGAGTATTCCTTTCGGTTAGTGCGCAGGCCGACTCTGTGTGATTAAAACACCTGCGAAACAAGTGCCATCGTGTGACGGTTTGAGAGGATCTGCCTGATGAGTGTCTTCAGGGGGGCGTGGACCGGCATGTATTTTGAAACCTTCAAACAGATGCCTTGACCTGACCAGGACTTCATATGACTAATACGGACATCGTGATCACTGTCAAAAACGTAACAAAAACATATGGCGGTACCAAAGCTGTGGATGACCTTGGTTTCTCTGTGCAGGGCGCAACCTGCTACGGGCTGCTCGGACCCAATGGGGCAGGGAAAACCACCATGATGAAGATGATCTACGGGAAGAGCCAGCGTGACGTTGATCGCGAAAGTGCGATCTCGGTTTTCGGATACGATCCCCGTGGAGATGAGCTTGCGATTAAGTATCTCTCTGGAGTGGTACCACAGGATGACAACCTCGATGAAGAATTGAATGTGGAACAGAACCTGAGGATCTTTTCAAGATTCTACGATATTCCGCGTCGGGAAAACAAAAAGCGGATCGAAGAGCTTTTAGGTTTCATGGAACTCTCCGAAAAGCACCGATCCAAAATCAAGGCTCTATCGGGAGGAATGAAACGGAGGCTGGTGATTGCCAGGGCGCTATTGAATCGACCGAAATTGCTGATACTCGATGAGCCAACCACGGGATTGGATCCCCAGGTTCGGCATCTGATCTGGGATAGAATCCGCTCATTGAAAAAACAGGGAATGACCATTCTCTTGACGACACACTATATGGAGGAAGCCTTTCAGATCTGTGATAACGTCATGATCATGGACAAAGGAAAGCGGATTATCGAAGGGCATCCGCATGCGCTGGTACGCGATAATATCGAGGCGTATGTACTGGATGTGATTGGAAATGATGCGGCCGAAAAGGCACTTCGAAAAGTACCTGAGGGCATGCGGCAGGATCGGACGGCGGACAATGCGAGGCTGTACGACAATGATGTCAACCGCTTGCGCTCGGTTGCGGAGATCCTGAAGCCGGGAGAATTCGTGCTCCGGCAGTCCAATCTGGAAGATGTCTTTCTCAAGACTACGGGGAGGCAACTGCATGCCAGACAATAGTTCTCGAGTATACCCGTCGCTGTTCACCCGAATTTACAGCGTGTGGTTTCGCCACTACCGGGTGTATACCCGCAATATTATCAGTAATGGACTGCCACCGTTTCTTGAACCGCTAATTTTCCTGGCGGGAATCGGACTGGGGATGGGGAAGTATATCTCGGAAATGGATGGACTGCCGTACCTGGAGTTCCTTGCAACCGGTCTCCCAATTACTGCGGCAATGTTTACCGCTGCATTTGAATGCTCGTTCGGCACCTTTATTCGTCTTGAGTTCGATAAAGTCTACGATGGGATGCTTGCAGCACCGATAACGGTAAGAAACCTCCTGGTGGGAGAGATTCTTTGGGCTGGAAGTAAAGGACTGTTTTTCTCATCGGCGGTGATCCTTGTAGTGATGCTCTTTGGCCTGGTTCCCCCGACGGCTCTACTTCTGGCACCGTTCGTCGGTTTTCTGACCGGTGTCATGTTTGCGTCACTTTCGCTTTTCATTACATCTTTTGTGGGAAGTATCAACCACTTCAATTTCTATTTTACCGGTTTTCTGTCCCCTATGTTTTTCTTTTCAGGGGTGGTTTTCCCTCTGGCCAATTTGCCCGCTGCCATCCGTCCTGCAGCCGAGTTGTTTCCCCTGACCCATTCGGTCCGGATCATGCGATCGCTGATTCTGGCAAAACCGGCTCCAGTTCTTCTGCTGGACCTGGTCTTCATCGTGCTTTTCACGGTGGTGGTTGGTTTCTTCGCCATCCGACGACTATCAAGGAAACTGATAGTCTGATCGCTTGGTGCAGTGGTTTTCCCGGGATATTTAATTTCTCGGCCAGAAAAGAAATCCTGAAAGCGGAGGAGCGCGCGCGAAGCACCACCTACCGTTTGATTAACACCGGTTACAACACTTCTGCCAAACGTTTTCCCCACATCCGTTCACGAAGAGGTGAATGCTGTGGCGGGTAGTCCGAACCGGGATTCGATTTCAGCCGCTTCTTCAGAAGTAAAACAGATGGCTCTCAGCCTGTCTTTGGGAATTCGACTGAGGTCGAGATCAGACAGGTGGCGATACTCATCTTCATTGCGCCAGTCAGAGATTGTGCCGACCGACTGGCGTAACCAGAGTTCACCTTTCGGTTTGTCTCTGGATGTAGGAAGGTATTCCACTGGGCGTATTCCGTTTCGCATTGCCCATTGGCGCTGGATACCAATACCATATGGTTCAAAAGACATCTCACGGTAACGGGAGCGCCATTTCATCAGGCCTGCCATTTCCCGGGGAGGTAACCCGCTGAATGACACTGTGGAATATCCGGCGGGCATATGCCTCGTGGAAGCATAAATGCGCTGGGTTGCCAGTATGTTTTGTAGCGTGTGAAAAGCGTTGCGTGGATATTGCTCTGATTCGAGGATCGCTTTGTAGTAATCGAGGCGAGTTTCATCTGGCCAGGCATCCCGTGATGCGCGGGTCCAGTGGAAAAGATGTGTCCCGGAAATCTTGAGAAGATCCTCAGATAAGGCATCTGGGCCCCAGGAGTACGACACCGCCTGTGGTTTACCGGCAGTAACGGTCATGCATGTCCTGATGATTCTTTTATCCTGGTGGGTTTCGAGCAGTGATGCCATCGTTCCCCCAGAACGCACTGAAACCGGGATAAGTATGTTTGCACGACGAGCAATCGTGTGATCGCGCCTGCGCATCAAATCCCTTTTCGTCTCGGCTTCCGAGCCACGAAGAATCTCTATCTGGTGTCCAGGTCCAAGTTCAAATTGCTCCCTGATCCATGAAACCCTACGTTCGGGGCTTTCTTTGTGTCCAACGGCAATGACAAGCTTGAAGGGAAGATCAAGTATTCTGGCGAGGGCAATCTGAAGCTCCCAGGTTTGCATCCCTGAGGACGTGATGAGGACGCAACCGTTTTCTTTTATCCATTGGAGGGCATCAAGAGTGCACTGTACCCATTCGGTCGTGCGATGAGGCCGAATGGGTTGTCTCGAGAGAAGAAGTACTGCGGTTTTTTCGTGCATATCCGGAGTTCAGGCTTAAAATCCCCGCAAAAAACCGGACGGATGCCGGAGGTTCAATGAGCCATTCGTGAAAGAATTCTGTCTATATCGATGTGCTCACCGAAAAGTTTTCGTAGCTGGCCTATCTTCGCCGTGTCGGATTTACGAATCTTGAATTCGAGGTGGACAAGGTTGGAGCTGGCAGAAAAGGTGTCATCCTTGGTGGCCAGGACGGGAATGTCGGTTCCCTGCACCATCGCGCGTGCTTCGTTGTCAACTCGTGATGCAACGGTAAGAATAAGACCTCCGTTTGTCTGAGCGAAACTCTTCAGGGTTGTAATCGCCGTTCGAATATTCTCAGTCCTGTCCGCAGGGGTGAGGACGAGTGTGTTCTTCTGGATATACTTGGCACTATGCTTCGGCTTCATTGCGAGTACCAGTGTTTTCTCAATCACATTACCGAGGTTTTTACCTCCCGCAATGACATCGTAACCGAATTCTTCAGCGACCTGTTCTACGGTGTAGTGTGTCAATGTCGACACATACGGGATAGCGCCAAGTAGTTCGGTCCCGATGAGTGGCAACCCTCTACCGACAATATCGCGTATTTCATTGATTTTTCTAGGGATAACCTTATTGAGGACGGCTCCGATAACGGGCACTCCTCTTTGTTGAAAAAGGGCGAGGTTCAGATTGATTTCATCGATTGGTTTTCCGATACCCCCTCCACCAACGATAATGACATCTGCACCAAGCAGTTGAGCGACCCTGGCATTTGACAGACCAAAACAACTTCCCACACCCGCATGCCCGGTTCCTTCGATTACCAGGGCATCATGTTTTTTCTGAAGACGTTCGGCGCATCGGACAATTGCACGCTCGAGCTCTTCGACTCTTGGGTTCCGGATAAAATCGCGCGTAAACGTCCGCTTGATTGCCACCGGACTCATGACTTTCATTCTATCGGGAAGACGAAAAACCCGGTTGAACAGGTACGCATCCTCATCGATACTTTGCCCGAAATATTTGATATACCGCTGCCCAACGGGCTTCATGTATCCTGGTGAATAGCCCCTGTCGATCAAAGCCTGCATGAGTCCCAGGCTGATACTGGTTTTGCCGCTGTCCTGAAGAGTTCCGGCGACGTATATCGGTCTCATAGTGTCTCCCCTGCTGTTCAACTTGGAATGGAATGGGTGCTTTTGGGAGCACGAATAAAGAATGAAGATACTTTCTTCGCAAGTGGCCGGGAAAACCCGATGGCTCCAACTCAAATCGAAGATACGGAAAGATCCTGTCAAAAAGAAGATTCAGTGCGGAGCTGAAGGGTGATTTGAACAATAAATCCCCTCCCAAAAAGTATGCGCCCATAAGGCAATGCATGGGGGGCGGTTGCGCATGTCTATATACGCTACTCCTTCTCAGGTGAATCTTCGTTCTGCTCACGTGTCCGTTTAAATTTGCGCATCGCGGCCAGCGTCGAGACGTTGAGTACCGACAGCAGCAGTGCAATCCCGAATGCATCCCAGGCTACCGCAATGCCTACGGCGCCCGCATTCCAGAGGCTGGCGGCCGTTGCAGTTCCGGTGACTTCGGCAATCTGTTTCTGTTTCAGAATGGCCCCTCCGCCAATAAACCCGATTCCAGTGATAATGCCGTAGAATACCCGGGCATTTGCCTCGGAGGAATCCAGGGAGGTCAATCCGACAAGCATAAACGCGCAGGCTCCGCTGGCAACCAGGGGGAAAGTACGCAAGCCCGCGCTTTTACCGTGCAGTTCCCGCTCCCATCCAACAGGTATTGCGATAGCAAACGCCAGCATGATGTGTACCATGTTGGAAAAGGATTCGGACCAATCAAAGGAGCTGAAGATTTGCAGTCCCATTTATACTGCGTGTTGTTCCTTTCCGAATGCCTGAGACTGCCTTCCATTTCCTCCGAATTCATCGGCGGTTTCAGGGTTCAACAATACCCAGAGCGTATAGATGCCGAGTATCGTGCCGATGGGGACATTGAAAAGATTGATTACTCCAAGAATGAGTGCGATCACCCGCGCCCAGGATTTCCGTTGAAGCAGACCGATTCCGACCACCAGTCCGAACACCGCGAGCAAAAGAAGAAACACGCCTGCGCCAATCGCAACTGCTTCAGATATTGCTTCTCCCGCCGGGCTCTGGAATGCTTCACCGGCAAGGAGTATCAATCCGAGAATGATCGCCCCGGCGATAAGAAAAAGGATATCGAGAACAATGTACAGGCCCCCAAGAAAAGAAACGTGTTTACCCATTTTGGTCTTATTCGCGGCCATATGCTTCTCCTTTTATGCGCTATGTATCAGGAAAGAAAATCATTGAGTCTTTTGAGTGTCGGCGGTGTCGTTTACGGTCTCCGTGGTATCCGGAGGCGTAACGGCTTCCTCGATTTTGTCTTCGGCAGTTTCGCGGGCTCCGTCCCGTGCGCATCCGGTGAGCAGAGACAGAAAAAGCGAAATCGCAAAAGCGGGTGCAAGGAATAGTCGTTTCATAGCTACCTCCAATCGTGGTAATGTCGAAGGTGGTGATAAAAAAAAGACGGGACCCAGCTATTTAGGCCCCGCAAAGATTGTGCCATTTCAAACTTAGAAGGCCGGATTGCAGAGTATCGTAGCAAGAAAAAGTTCTCCGCGGGAGTCTGCCTTCCGGTGTTTTCCCCTGGGATTCGTTAGCTCGAGACCTCCCCCGAAATGAAGTCTTCCACTAATTGGTATGCCTCACTGTCATTATGTTGTACGGGAGGATGTTTGCACAGGTAGGATGATGGTGATTCGAGAACACCACCGACACCTCGATCCAGTGCAATCTTGCAACAACGAATGGCGTCGATTGCAACTCCTGCGGAGTTGGGGGAGTCCTCGACCGAGAGGCGAAGCTCCAGATTCATGGGTACATCACCGAAGAGCTTGCCTTCCATACGAATGAAGCAGACTTTGTTGTCGTTTTGCCAAGGGACGTAATCGCTCGGCCCCACGTGTATGTTGCGATCTTCCAGGCGCGTTGCCGCTACTGATTGCACTGCCTCGGTTTTTGATCGCTTTTTGGTCATGAGGCGCGAGCGGTTGAGCATGTTAAGGAAGTCGGTGTTGCCTCCCGTGTTCAGCTGATAGGTGCGCTCGAGCTTGACACCTCTACGACGAAAAAGGTCGGTCAGGGTGCGATGAGTGATTGTGGCACCGAGCTGAGCTTTGATGTCATCGCCCACAATCGGCAATTTCGCTTCCTGAAATTTGCGGGCCCACGATTCGTCGCTGGCAATCAATACGGGTATATTATTTATGAACCCAATGCCGGCACGCAAAGCGCATTCCGCATAGAACCGGGTTGCCTTCTCACTTCCTACCGGCAAGTAGTTGCAGAGAATGTCGGCACCAGAGGAGCGAAGATGCTCTACCACTTCATCCATCGACGGCTCTGTTTCCTGGCTGACCCGAAAAGCATAATCACTGCCCATTTCGGCCATGTGCTCAGAGACGCCGTCAAGCACCTTACCCATCGAAACCGTTACCCCTGTTTCCGGAAGGCTGCCGGCGAACACTGCTGTGCAGTTGGGTCGCTCGAAAATCGCTGCAGTGACATCCTTTCCGACTTTGCGCTCATCGATGTCGAATGCTGCAACCACTTCGATATCCGATGGTCTGTAACCACCGACATCCCAGTGCATCAACCCGATAGCGTCACGCGGGTTTCCTCCACGGTAGTAATGTATGCCCTGGATAAGGGAACTTGAACAATTACCCACGCCTGCTATGGCGATCTTGATGCTTTCCATACCATTCCTCCTGAAAAAGATATACACAATGAAGCTTTTCGGGCTTCGCTTTTACATGTATCATGACGGCAATTCACCACTTGTACTGTTGAGACACTGCAGCGCAACTCCATACTCATGAAGTTCGATCACAGTCACTGAAGCCGTATCGATTCGAATGCGAGAAAGAAGGTCGATCGGCATTCCCAGAAAAAAACCTATAGCCGTTTTGAGCGGATCGCTATGGCCGAAAAAGGCGATTCGCTGATCCGGGTTTTGGCGAGCACGGTTGAGCACCTCTGCGGACATCCTTGCCTGGACCTCCATGGGCATTTCTCCGCCAGGAACTCGTGTCGCACTTCGAAAGGTATTGAAGAATCCCCAGCGTGGATCCTCGGAAAGCTCCTCGAAGTTCTTTCCTGTCCAGGTGCCGAAGTCAATTTCATTGAGTCCGTCGGAGATTTGCAGGGCACATCCCGAGCGCTCGCAAAAGGGCTCTGCAGTCTCTATTGCCCGTTCGAGAGGACTGGAAAAAACATGATGAATACCACAGGGCATCAGCCGCTCGGCAAGGTCCCGCGCTTGAATCCTGCCGTCTTCATTCAGATGCACCCCTGGACTTCGTCCTGCAAGATACACGCCCAGGGGATCACATTCACCATGCCGAACCAGGTACAATATGCTCATGACTTTTCCTCATCCCGCAGAAAGACTGTATGTCGTTTCCGTCGCGTATGTAACCAGCTGCCTGGCTCGTTGTTCAGAAGTATGTAATTGCATAACTCGCCGGCCAACCCGTTGAACAATGGTCCTCCTGGTCGTATTCGACAGGTACATTCCGCGGCGTGTAGGCTTCAGGGTCCCCGTGCTCCCATAATCCCCGGATGAGCGAGCGATAGGTAGTCGCATGGCCGTTGCCCCATGACGATGTAATCGAAAGCCGAGAATGACGATGTCCATACGGTGTGTGCTCATATCTACAGCGCTCCGTTCGAATCGAAAAGAGCATTCAGCTGTTGATCGACGATTTTAGCTCTGTTGGCATAGGTGTGGTGTGCGCGTACCTTACGAAACGCCGCGGACCCAATCTTTCGGGCCTTTTCGGGTGATAGATTATCCAGATGCTTGGCCACTTCTTCTCCCGATTCGACAACCAGGCATTCTTCACCCGGAACGAGAAAATCCTCAATACCGTCCCATTTGTCGGTGATCAGACAGGCCGCCGCCCCCGCAGCTTCGAAAACCCGGGTGGCCGGAGAGTACCCGAACCGGGCCATGCTTTCTTTGTTTACATTCAGTACAGCACGAGGTGTGCAGTTAAACGCGTTGTGCTTACCTGTGTATACATGCCCTACATGGCGTACATTCGGAGATCCAGGCCACCTGTCCTGCCATCCGCTTCCACCAAGAATAAAAGAATTCGATGGGAGTTCTCGGGCGGGTTTGAAAAAGAACTCGGCGATGCGCAGTTCCCGGTCAGGCATTCGATTGGCAAGAAGCGCGAGGTCCGATTGATACTCGGTGTCTTTTTGCACCGGGTGGTGGCTTTTGGGATCCAGGGCGTTATAAATGGGAACGCAACGTCGAGCACCAAAACTCGTGTATTCTTCCACGACTCGAGGGCCACCTCCGTAGGTGAACACAGCATCGTATTCACCGACAAGTTTTCTGAAGGAGTCATTGGGGTTCTTCTTCAGACGCTTGAGCGTTGCCGGTGCATCGACATCCCAGAACAGGACGCGAGTGGAAGGACTCTGAAGGTCGATAACTGCAGCTTGGAGCAAAGAATCATAGACTCCTACGCCGCTGGCTTTGACCACAACCGAGGAGTCGCGCGCCATCTCCACCGCAGAGAGTACGGCAGCTTCGTTGGTTGGCTGGTACACAACCACTTTTGCGTAATCAGGGTCATCGATGTCGCGATGCTCCTGACGTTCAAATGCATTGGGTTCGTAGAAGGTGATGTCGTATCCGAGTTCCGAAAGTGCTTCCAGAATACCTCGATAATAGGTAGCTGCCCCGTTCCAGTAGGCAGAAACCAGGCTGGAGCCAAAAAAAGCAAGTGATCGCCTGGCAGTCATTAGTATGTCCCTTCTCTCTTTGTATCACCGGGCGCCCAGGCATGGGGCGTTTCCCCGGGAAACCCATTAACTTTATCAACAATTTCCAGCGACTCATTTACCCGGTGTGTACACGTGAATTTCTCTGTCGACTATAGAGAAAACGCCGGGATTCTCGCTCACCGCCGCACGTATATGCGTCTTTGGTTGTTGGCCGAATATATCGTGCCGGGCAAGAGAATGTCCCTCGGTGGCAAATTCAGTTTGATTTTCCGTACCGGTCGTCGGGCGTGCAGGTTTTTCCATGGGGTCTCCTGTCTGAGTTTAAGCTGACGCCATCGATAACGATTCGTGAGGAAAATGAGAGAACTGCACCCGGGTAAGCCAATGATAAAGTCGCTGCACGCCTTCCTCTACAGTTACTTTCGGCTCCCATCCGGTTGCTTTCTGAAATTGTGCGGTATCGGCAACGAAATACCTTTGGGCACCCGTGCGCCAATCCAGGAACGTAGCCTGTGGTTTTGTCTTACAAACCGATTCAATGAGTGAAAGCAGTTCAAGATGGCTGATGGAGTTCGATGGTCCGCCACCTATTGTAAACGCGTTGCCGGCGAGACCTCGACAATTCTGTTGCGCCAGTAGGAGCGCATCGACCAGGTCTTCCACGAACAGCACATCGCGCACCTGCTTTCCGTCTCCGTAGATATCGATCTGTTCGTCCTTCATGGCCTGCAGCAGAAGGTGCGTGACCCAGCCCTGATCTTCGGTACCCATCTGATGAGGCCCGTATATGCAGCTCATTCTGAATACCACAGTTGGAAGGTCGAAACATCGGGCATAATCCAGAACGTACTGGTCGGCCCCACCCTTGGAGCACCCGTAGGGGCTGTGAAAAGCCAGGTGTCGTCCTTCTCCGATGCCGTGCTGAGCCACTTCAGGGTTGGCAGGGCGATATCTGGTTTCTTCAGCATCGACGATAATATCCTTCAGCGCACCGAACACCTTGTTGGTTGATGTAAACACAATTGATGGTGGATTGCTACAGTTCCGCGCGGCTTCGAGGACGTTGAGGGTACCTCGAAGGTTAACCTCGAAATCGAAAAAAGGATCGATCAGGCTTGTCATGACCGAGACTTGCGCGGCCAGATGGAAAATCTGTGAAGAGAGGGCGACGGCCTCTCTGACAGCTTGATAGTTTCGGGTGTCGTGCAGCCATAAATGGACACGCGAACCATGTTGATGTTTAAGCCATTCGTAGTTACGTTCCACTCCGGGTCGTGAAAGA
>JBEPYC010000121.1:0-7581 GCA_041641555.1 Chitinivibrionales bacterium
TTACCAGAAGTATATCCGTGAAGGCGGCGATGACGCGAGTGTCAAAATGAAGCTCGGTAAGCTGTAAGCGTATTACGGATAGTTCGGATACAGGCCAGGGCTGCAGCGGCACCAGTGCCGCTGCTTAGCGCTTCACATATGAGGGCCCCTTCTGTTCGCACTAACCGGTGGTGGGCGGTGTCGAACCAGGCCCGTTGAGCGCGTAACCGGACTCTGACGTTGCCTGCCCGGTACCAGCGTAAAAAGATGCACGAGTCCAAGAACCCGAAGCCTCCGATGCAACAACACTGTGCAGGTGCAGTGGAGGAAAGATTTTCCCGGGGCTCTTAGTTACGCAGTTGCGCGAGATTGCTTCGGCTCACTCCCGAAAGTTTCATCATCCGCGAGACGGTGACAAGCTCATAGCCCATATCCCGAAGTGAATCGATCAGGAGACCCAGGATGAGGTGAGCCTGTTCTTTTCGGTCTTTGCGGAGGGTGCCAAGATGGAACAAAACAATACCACCATTGGCTCCGTAAGGCTCCGACGAAGCCAGAGAGATGATTTTCTCGTATATCTCGCGGGGGCTGTGATACCCCGGGGTTTCTTCGTCGGGAACCCAGTCATTGCTGTCGAGGCTTTGTCTCCAGCTTCTGCCCTGTCTCCAACCGACATGGATATATCCGGCTTTCTGCCCCCAGATACATATCTCCCGGTTCTTTTCGCCATAGGGGGCGCGCCACAGGGGTACGAAATGCCGTCCCGTGGTGGCATGAAAGAGTCTATCTGCTCGAGCGAGTTCGGTTGCAATGAGTTCGGGTGTTACCTTTGCAAGGGTTCGGTGGGAACGCTCCTGAGCCCACGCAGTCAAGTGAGGGTGGCTGTAGGTATGGTTACCCACCTCATGGCCTTCCTGGACAATGTGTCTAACAAGCTTCGAGTGGCGGCGGATGAAATGCCCGGTCAGGAACATCGTTGCGCGCACTCTGCGTGACCGCAGCGTGTCCAGGATTTCGTATGCAGCATTGGCATGTGATCCGCCATCGAAGGTGAGCGCCACAAGCTTTCTGTCGGGAGAGCCGTTGTCAAAAGATACTGGAAGGCCGAGCTTTGAAATCGAAGCTCGGGGAGGTGGAGGATACGTCACAGGTTTGGCGGGTCTGGCGGACCGGACCACCGGTTCGGGGACATCGGATGTGCCCTTTGGCTCTTTCTTGAGTTGTGCGGAGGCAGTATCGCTTGGCCTGCGCTCCTCGCGGAGTGCTTCGAGGAGATCGAGTCTTTGCCGCTGCAGCTGGTGGTTTTCCTGTCTGAGAAGAGAGGCTGTTCGAAATTGCCAGAGTCCGAATGCAACGCTACAGAGAGCGAGAGTCAATGCGGCGAGTGCGTAAAGCCCTGGCATGGTGCGGCGATGATTCCCCCCCGGGTTTGCGTTTGGTTCCTGGCTGCGGGTCGGAGAGACATGCTCTTTTGCGCAGGTGTCGATACAGAAAAACTGCCCACCCTTGAGATGAGCGCATTCCCGGCAAATCCAGGCTCCACATTGGCAGCATTTCCCCCGTGCTACAATGCGAGAATGGTTTTTACAGTTGTGAAGCCGACGTTTTTTGGAGGCCATAAGTGGTATGCGTAGATGGCTACACCGAATAAGGTTGCAGGGGAGTACCGTTTAAAATAGCCATTCCTCGGAGAAGTTTCAAGAGCATGGAACCTGTATCTCCTTGTTGTTTTTGGTCTTGCGCATAACATGGAATAAAGGTAAGTATTTTAATAGTACAAGGTGGTCACGATTGTTTCCGCAACAATGTTCGCTATCTTCAATCTCATTGCAGGGCACCCGTTACTCACTATGAGTCTTTTGGAATTTAAAGAGGTCACCAAGTCCTATCGCAAGCATTTCTGGACGTCACGTTTTACGGCTGTCGACGAGCTATCGTTTCGGGTCGAGGAAAAACGTATCGTCGGGTTTGTCGGACCAAACGGAGCGGGAAAAACCACTTCAATCAAAATGCTTCTGGGACTGGTGAAACCGACATCAGGCACGATTCTCCTGAACGGTAGGCCGGTTTCGGACCCGAAATCCCGCGTGGGGATCGCCTACCTTTCCGAGCAGCCGTATTTCTATGAGCACCTCTCGGTGTGGGAGTCTCTGGAGTTTGGCTACAAGCTCATGAAACTTCCTTCTGCTGCCCGCAAAAAAGAGATCGACCGTGTTCTGGAAACCGTTGAGTTGACCGAAGTGGCCGGGAAGCGGGTACTGGAGCTGTCCAAGGGAATGCAGCAGCGTTTGAGTATGGCGCAGGCGCTTCTCGGTGATGCCCACGCATTCATTTTCGATGAGCCGATGAGTGGACTCGACCCGTTGGGAAGGGCACTTTTTCGCACAATCTTTCGGTCGCTGACGGAGAGAGGGAAAAGCATCTTTTTCAGTACCCATATTCTCGCTGATATCGAGTCGTTATGTGATGAAATCGTGGTGCTCTCCAAAGGTAAGCTGGTGTACCAGGGCGAAGTAGATCGAGTACTTGCTCAGGGATTTCTCGGAACCGATATCAGAGTTTCTTCACTGGACCAGTCGTTGCGGGGTCAGTTGTCCGACGTGGGCTGTGACGTGAGCGATTCTTCTCCGGAAGAGAGTACGATCTTTGTGCCCAAAACCGGAGATCCCGAGTGGGTTCAAAAACTCCTCTTTGAAAAGGGCGTGTTTTGCAAGTCGATTACCAGGCGTAACACATCTCTTGAGAATCTGCTCTATGCTTCTTCGGGGCAAGAGAGTGCCGATAGAAATGGAAAAAAGGACAGGTCATGAACACGGTGTTTCTGATTGCCCGTAATACGTTTCGCGAAACGGTACGCAACAAGGTCCTGTACAATGTTCTGCTGTTCGCGATCGGAATAATTTTCCTGTCCATTTCATTTGGGGAGTGGTCGGTATTTGCACGGGTTCAGGTCATGCAGGATTTCGGGCTTGCGACAATGTCGGTGGCGGGCTTACTCCTGGCGGTATTTATTGGAGTAGGAATGCTCGGTCGGGAGATGTCGCGGAAAACTCTTTACAATGTATTGGTTAAACCGGTACCAAGATATCAGTTCATTACCGGGAAATTTGCCGGTTTGCTGATAACGCTGGCACTCAATTTCGGGTTATTGAGTATTGTCTTCGGAGGGACAATCCTGTACATGGGAGGCTCGTTTGACAGTGGCCTCATAGCCGCGATTACCCTTCTACTGGCAGAACTCAGTGTCATTATCTCGGCATCACTTCTCTTCTCGACCCTGACGACTCCCGCTCTGGCTGCGATATTCACGCTCGGCTTTTACGTGATTGGGCACTATAACGATCTACTGGAACTCGAGTTCATGCAGCAGCAGAATCCCCTCTGGGGATTTGTACTCAAAACCGTGTATTTCATTCTGCCAAACCTCGAGCACTTCAATGTGCGCTCGCGGGTCGTATATGGTATGGGTGTCGGCTGGGACTTTGTAGGTATGTCGGTTCTATATGGTGCTCTGTATAGTTTGCTGTTCCTGTTTCTGGCATCGGTTTCAATGAACCGTAAGGATCTTTGATCATGAGGGTGATGCGCTGGATTGCAGGGGTGCTTATTGTCTCGGTTCTACTGGGAAGTATCGGGGTCATGCAGCTAAGGCTGACTTCGTATAAAGACGTTTCCTGGCACCGGGATACGATGTCATTTCTTCCGCAAAGTGAGAAGCTGGCACCAATGCTTATGGGGTTCAAAACCACGTTTGCCAGTTACCTCTGGATAAAGACTATGCTCTATTTCGGAAGCGAATACATGGGCGCGAAACAGTACCGCTGGCTTGTCACGATGGTCGACATGGTAACTCGCCTCAATCCCCGGTTCTATCCCGCCTACGAATTTGCCGGCCTCATGCTGCCGGACTTTGCCGATAATCCCCAGGCCGCAGAAGTGATCCTTCAGCGAGGATTCTCTCATTTCGGTTCATCCAACTGGAAAATTCCGTTCTATCTTGGTTATCTGTACGACCGCCAGTATAACGATACCGAGCGGGCTGCGCAGTATTTCTCGTTTGCCGGACGGATCGATGGCGCCCCGGCATACGTGCCTGCCTTTGCAGCCACCCTGTACAACGAATCGGGAAGAAAAAATCTGGCGAAGCACTACCTCGTTTCTTTGTTCAAAGCCACCGAAAACCCGCAGGTTAAAGAACATCTGGCAAGAAAACTTCAGAAACTGAGATCGGGAGATGTGCGTCGCCACCAAAGCAAAATGCCTACTCCCCAGTAAACCGTGCATTCCTCTGCGCAGGAAAATGTTGACGATCTCCCGGCAAAACGATAGCATGTAGTCTGGAAATCTTGAGTGCATCATGTGGTTGTCGGTACCGGGGGATTTCATGGCTAAATGGGAGTACCAGTTTCTTGTTGCCGAAAAGCATGGCAAAGGCATTTTCGGGTTTGCGATGCCCCGGGAGATTTCGTGGAAAGTGCACTACGTGAACGGGAAACAGGTAACGAACTGGGGCGATTGCACGTTATTTAATTACTTGAACAAAGCAGGCGAAGACGGCTGGGAGATGGTCTCGCATTCATCGCACATGAACATGCGAACCGGTTCGCTGCCGGTGGAGCACATGTACCTGGTTTTGAAGCGGGAAAAGGACCATTCCTGAGGCCGCAGGAATTCGGATGGTCCGGAAAACCGGAAATGGATGTTCCATTTAAGACTTTAATATTTTTCAGGGAGTTACGAAGGATGGTCCCCCAAAAAAACTTCATAAAACCCTTGAAAACTTCTGGAAAAACGATACAATTTATAATAGATCAGAGAACCGTTCCGGGCCTGCGGGGTCCAAGAAAGGAGGGCTCAGAATAGGAAGGCTCACAAGGCGTGAGCTTCGAAGGTTTTCTGTGTGACCATGTTGATTTTAAAATCAAACGCATAACCATCCTTTCATTCATTTCTGAGGAGCAACTGCATGAAAAAACTCACGAACAAGGGTTTTACGCTGGTCGAGCTGATGGTCGTAATCGTTATCGTTGGTATTCTGGCTGCCGTGGCTATCCCGAAGTTCACGGTAGCATCACATAAAGCAAAAGCCTCAGAGTACCCGACAGTGCTGAGTAGTATCTATCAGGCTGAGCATACATTGCAGGCTGAAACGGGTGCTTTCAAGAGCGCGACTTCGACCCAATTGGAGGACACATTGGGAGTCAATGTCCCTACAAGCAATTGGTTTAATTACATGGCAGAAGCTGCTTCTGCCAGTGAATTTGAGGCTCTCGCCGGCGTCAAAACGGCGTTCGGAGACGCGACTACCAGCGATACAGCACGAATCGATGAGGAGGGAGTGAAAACAGCTTCGGGTGCTCTGGCTACGTATCAGCCCAACTGGACGAACTAAAAAGGTATCTCGAAATACTTCTAAAAGCTCCCGATTTAAATATCGGGAGCTTTTTTATAGTGCCCCGGCAGGGCGCACTTGGTTGGTGGTGCGGAGGAAAGTCCCGGGGCACTAACCACACCCACCATTGACCTTCATTTCAGCGCATTTTATATTTGGTTACTCTTCGACGTTGTGGCAGCGTAGCTCAGTAGGTTAGAGCAGTGGAATCATAATCCACGTGTCGGGGGTTCGATTCCCTCCGCTGCTACTTTTTCCTTCCTTCCCCCGATCTCGTATTTTCCTTTCATGAACTCCAATGTTCCCTCGATACCAGCGAGGGTCAGATCGTTTTGTACCCGGTTTATTCAAACGCCTTGCTCGATAGTAGTGGCTGTCAGTGGCGGGGCGGATTCTGTCGGTCTGCTTCACCTGCTCTGCCAAATCCGTGCCGACCTCGGTATACGGCGGCTCGGAGTGGCGCACGTGAATCACAATCTGCGTGGCGAAGCCTCCGATAAGGATATGGAATTCGTGCGCGAGCTGGCCCGCACCCTGGGGGTGCCATTTTACTGCAGAAACCTCGATTCTTCCGAAAAGGGCCAGGGTGGGCTTGAGAACTGGGGGCGACGCTGCCGCTACGAGTTTTTCGCCAAGCTGCGTGAGTCTGAACGCTACGACTATATCGCGACCGGACACACCGCCGATGACCAGGCCGAAACAGTACTCATGCGTTTTCTGCGGGGCGCGGGAACCGGCGGGCGGGCGGGGATACGACCGGTACGTGATGACGGGGTGATTCGACCATTTCTGTATGTGTGGAAAGAAGAGCTGATTCGATGGCTATTGGCCGGAAATGCAGGTTTCCGCACCGATGAATCCAACTGGGACCAGGGGTTCGAAAGAAACAGGGTTCGGCATGCTATTCTTCCGCTGCTTCGAAAACGCTCTCCGGATGCTGTTCAGGTCTTGGCCGGGATTGCGGAGGTCTCTCGAGAGATCGAAGAGCGTGCGGGGGCGTTTGTCAATAAATGGGAGCGTTCGTACGTATATGAGTTAGCTGAGGATACCTTCGAAGTCGACCGGGGTGGGTTTCGGGTTGAGTTTTTGGCCAATAGAGGTCTTTATCGGTGTTTCCAGAAAAGAGAGATCCCCTTTGATCGCAGTCATATCGGTGGGGTGAGAGATAACCTCAGGAAAAAAGGCCGTGCGTTCTTACTTCCCGGCAACTGGGAGTACCTGATCGGGCGGGATCGGATTCGTTTCCGAGAGGCATCGGAAAAAAACGAGTTGGAGAGTGCGCGCACGGAAGTAGTTGTCCCGGGCAGTGTTTCGATAGAAAATGGATCTGGATGCATATCTGCCGATGTTGTAACTGCGGGCCGGCAGCAAAGCTATCGTGGTGAATCGAACTGGTCTGCATGTGTCGATGCAAAAAAGGCAGGAACGACGCTGGTTATTCGAAGATCAGAGCTGGCTGATCAATTCTGTCCGCTGGGAGGCACAATACTTCATCCGCTGAGACGATATCTGAAGAAGCAGGGGCTGGCCGCTTTCGAGCGAGAAACCCGCCTGGTTGTGGCAACCCCCGACGGATCGATCATATGGATTCCCGGAGTGCAGATCGCCGATGATTTCCGGGTGACATCGCAAACAGGCAGCGTATTAGAGTTAAGCTACCAAAAAATGTGAAAGCCTGATATAATGTATTTTAGCTGACTATTTCATGCTATGGTCAAGGTGGGGTGTGTCAAGGTATTGCGACTGCTTCACAGAGCTTGGAGGAATCAATTTTGAATCAGGAGAACAGGGACAAGAAAGGCAAAGGAATGCTCAAGTTCCCGCAAAAAAAGAACAGGCCGGAGCAAGGCCAGGGACCCGACAAGGGCAAGAAACCACAGGGAGACAGGTCGAAGGCATTTCTCATGTGGTTTCTGGTGGTCGCCGCCGTTCTGGTGGGACTCAATCTTGTTGAAAGGTTCAACGCTCATCGCGAAGTGGAGTTGAGCTACACTCAATTCCAGAAAGCATTGGAAACCGAGAGCATCAATATCGTGCGGGCGAGGGTCATTCTTCATGGGGGAGACCAGGCGGTTCTTCACGGCGAAGTTTCGGATGCTTCACAGTTGAATCAGTTGGACTTATCAGAAGATGAATCCAACACCAAACTGTTCGCGGTTCATCTGCCGTATGTTGATTCGGATATGCTCCAGCGATGGGATACGGCCGGA
>JBEPYC010000121.1:7591-10423 GCA_041641555.1 Chitinivibrionales bacterium
GGATTTACCTACACCTTTGAGCCGGAGAAGATAAACTGGAGCGATGTGGTACTGGGGCTGCTTCCCTGGATACTGATGATCCTGCTCTGGATATTTATCATGCGTCAGATGCAGGCCGGTCAAAAAGGGGTGTTTTCGTTCGGTAAGAGCAAAGCCCGGCTTCAGAATATGGATCGCCCGAAAAACACGTTTGCCGATGCTGCCGGGGTGGAAGAGGCAAAGGCGGAACTGGCTGAAATAATCGAGTTCCTCAAGGACCCGGAAAAGTTCAATCGGCTTGGTGGAAAGATACCCAAAGGTGTGCTTCTGTTGGGCCCTCCGGGAACCGGAAAAACATTGCTGGCCCGGTGTGTTGCCGGGGAAGCGGGTGTACCGTTTTTGTCGATGAGTGGCTCTGATTTTGTGGAGATGTTTGTGGGTGTGGGCGCATCGCGGGTTCGTGATCTGTTCGACACCGCCAAAAAGAATTCTCCCTGTATCATCTTTATCGATGAGATCGATGCTGTCGGGCGTCAGCGGGGTGCGGGCCTTGGCGGTGGTCACGACGAGCGCGAACAGACGCTCAACCAGATGCTGGTAGAGATGGATGGTTTCGAGGTCAATTCGGGTGTGATCCTGATTGCCGCGACAAACCGGCCTGATGTACTGGATCCCGCGCTTCTTCGACCCGGCCGATTTGATCGGCAGGTGGTTGTCGACATGCCTGATATCAAGGGGCGTGAGGGAATCCTCAATGTTCATACGAAAAAGATTCCTCTTGCCGAAGACGTCAACCTGAGCACGATTGCCAAAGGTACTCCGGGTTTTGTGGGGGCTGATCTGGCCAACCTGGTAAACGAATCTGCGCTGATGGCGGCACGGTTTGGGCAGGAGAAGGTTACGATGCTGGATTTCGAAGAGGCAAAGGACAAGGTGCTCATGGGTGTCGAGCGCAAAAGCATGGTTCTTTCGGAGAAAGAGCGGCGAAACACGGCCTACCACGAAGCGGGCCATGCGATCTGTAATCTGTACTGTGCCGAAGCCGATCCGTTGCATAAGGTCACGATTATCCCTCGTGGACGAGCGCTGGGAGTGACATTTTCGCTTCCAGGAGAGGACAAGCACAGCTACACCAAAGGCTACCTGCTCGACCGTATTTGTATCATGATGGGTGGCCGTATGGCCGAAGAGCTGGTGTTTGGTGATCAGACCACCGGTGCAGCTTCGGATATCAAGCAGGCCACATCGATGGTGCGCAAGATGGTATGCGATTTCGGTATGACCGATGAACTTGGGCCATTGAGTTATGGTGAAAAAGACGATCAGATCTTTCTCGGGAGAGAAATCTCCAATCATCGTGATTACTCTGACCGCACCGCGCAGACGATCGACAAAGTTATGCGCGAAGTCGTTGAGGAGCAATTGAGCCGGGCCCGGACGCTTCTTACGGAGCATCGGGAAGAACTCGAGCGGCTTGCACAGGCACTTCTTGAGCATGAGCTTCTGGATCTCGATGAGGTGAAGAAAGTGATCAGGGGCGATATCCTTGCCAGTGCCCGAAAAGCCCGCGTACCCCAGGTGGTTGTACCAAGCGAAAGCGATGAGAAGGGCGACAGTCAGACGGCCGACACCAAAGAAGGCGAAACGGTCGAAAAGGAGAGTTCCTCTCCGAGTGCGTCCTCGGTGAGCGAGGACGGGAAATAATTAGACATTCAGAGGCCGGTGTGCGCATTCGATAAACCCCGTGCGTGACCGGTCTTTTTGGCGGATATCCTCGTAGTATCGTGCAACCACCATTCATTCCCACAGCAGTTTATGCGCTTATATTGGCTTGTGAAAGAACCGGGTACTGTGCATGAGTGAACCATTTCTCGATCTCTTACAGAAACCATTCGTGGTTATGGGGGTTCTTAATGTGACACCCGACTCTTTCTACGATGGTGGAGAGCATTACTCGCTCGAGCGTGCAGTCGATCATGGGAAACGGCTTATCGACGAAGGTGCCGATGTGCTGGATGTCGGTGGTGAATCAACCCGGCCGGGGTCGGATTCGGTGGCGGTCGATGAAGAGATCGGGCGGGTGGTACCGGTGATCGAGAAACTGCGCGCGCATTCTTCGGTAGCATTGTCGATCGATACATCCAAGTCCGAAGTGGCTGACAAAGCTTTGAAGGCGGGGGCAACCTGGGTAAACGATGTGAGCGCGGGACGGTTTGATGACCGCATGGCCGCGGTTGTGGCACGGCATCAGTGTCCGACGGTGCTTATGCATAGTCGTGAAACCCCGAAAACCATGCAGCACTCGCCATCGTATCAGAACGCAGTCGAGGAAATGATCCAGGAATTGTCCTCCAGTATTGAGCGGTTCCTCTCGGCTGGTTTGGAAAAGAGCAGAATAGTGGTCGATCCGGGGATCGGATTTGCAAAAAGGCAGGAAGACAATCTCGAGATTCTGGCACATCTCGATAGCCTGGCAGCTCTGGGATATCCGGTATTGATCGGGACATCGCGGAAATCATTCATTGGAAGAATTACGGGCCGTGAGGTGGAGAATCGATTGTGGGGAACGCTTGCCACCGAAACACACGCATTTCTTCGGGGGGCGAAAATTTTCAGAGTCCACGATGTCAAAGAGACTATCGATTGTCTGAAGGTAGTACACGAAATCGAGCTCCATGCACCAAAAGGTGTACCCGGAATTCGGTAGTTGTTTTTTGTCGAGCAGGTTTTTTTCTATTTCTTGTTCGCACATTGAGGGATTAGAGAGTGGGAGGTAACGGAACGGGTAAACCGGGTCAAAACGGGCAGGATCGCCAAACAGGCACCCGGCTGAGAAGGGCGGTCGTTCTGGTA
>JBEPYC010000122.1:0-10381 GCA_041641555.1 Chitinivibrionales bacterium
TTCCGGTGAGGTATTCGAATTTCGTGTGGTCCCATGGTCCAAGGAGCTCATCGGCGGCTTTGGGACTGCGCGCGCAGACGACCACCAGATCGCCGGCACGAAGCTGCGATGCGTTCGCAACAATCAACTCGCGTGAGTTGCGCGCGGCATCGACGGTGAGCGTGGTGATAATTTCATCGGGATCAGCGTAAAAATACCTGCCCGCGGTACCAGCATCGTCAGGGATGTCTATGTCGAACCACGAATGGGTGATGGGAGGTTGATATTCGCTGTAGCCGTAATTGCCCTGTCCGCCTTTGACTACGGGCGCATCCACGGAGAGCATGGGATGCAAGGTCCACGGTCCCATATCGCGGGCCATCTTGTTGGGAGAGTAGATGGTGGTTTTATCGGAGCCTGCGCCTTGCAGGATAATATTGCTTCCCCTGATGAACAGCGAATAAGCATCGTCGCCATAGTCAGTGTTTATCCTGTATTCCCCGGCATGAAGCTTCACGATGCCGCCCCCGGCCTGCACCGCATCGTGGATCGCCGCCTGGATTTCCTTCTGATCGCCGTCGGTGTCGTTGGGGATCGCGCCATAGTCGGCAACATCGAACACCGGCATCCCAGATGTCGGGATCTCCGGGGGAAGCTGGCCGTCGCCGCCATATCCGGCGTAGCTGAAATCAGGGAGAGTAGCCGTTTCAGGGTTTGCTTTCCACTCGGTGAATAGTTTGGATTCGGCGGCGGAAAGCACCGTCGAAAGAAGACAGACCAAGGTGATAAGAAAAGAGATTGAGCGAAGCATAGACGGTCCTTTGTTGTTTGAGTATCTTCGGTGTCTTGTTCAGTTCCGGGTTACAATTCTGCTGAAGAATAGTTGACCCCGTTGGCTGGATAGGGTCACGAGATAATTACCATAGGAGAGATTCGGCAGCGGTATCTCAAGATCCTGACTGACTTCCCGCTGAAGGAGCAGTTCGCCGCGAAGCGTGTACAAACGCAGCATCCCAGGAGGGATAATGCTTGTGAGGGTCAATCGTCCATTGGTAAGCCGAACCATGGCACTGGGTTTATGTGATGCATTCGAACCGGAAGTTTTGAATCCGGTTATATCCAATCTTCGATGCATAACGGCCACAAAGCCCTCCACGGCCTCACTGGCCGGTGTCTCTTGCAAGGCATTCACTGTATCCAGCATTGCCTTGTCTCCATCGTTACCCCATTTGAATTTCGCAGTCTCTCCGGCCCAGGTGATCGTGGCGTGATCCTCACCGGGTAGTGTGCGAACATCGACACTATAGGTGTTCCCGCCGGACAGGCGAGTGACGAACTCTCGTGTCTTGAAATCAGCACTCTGCACCCAGATATAGGCTCCGCCGGAGTAAACTTCCACGGGGAAGGGGTTATAGGCCTGTTCGCCGTCACCGGCTGTGAAGCCCTTCTTGTCGGTGTAATCCGGAATGGGCAGGCCTGCGGCGCTTCTGCCCACAAAGTACAGCCTCCCATCGGCATCCGCATGCAGATCGCCTCCTTCGCTTCGGAGGGCATTCCCGATACAGTCGCTTGAAGTGTTACAATAGCGGGTACAGAACTGTTGTATCAGAAGGTCGTCGCCGGTAGACGGATCGTATTTGCCGATAATCGTTTTATGCTGTGATTGCGTATTATAGAAGTTGTGCCAGTAGTCGCCGCCTGCAATCGACGTCTCCGTTTTCAGGTCTTTTGGCTCATAGCGGAAGATATGATTGCCTCCGGCCACTTCGAACGCGCAATAGAGGTTTCCATCATCCCCGAGAGTGACATTGTAGCCCCGTGAATCGGCCATGTTGTTTTCCCAGCCGTCGTTGTCGCAGTCGTCGAGATGTGTCGCTTTCCAGTCGTAATTTTTCCACACCGGTTGGCCATTGTAATCGTGGGCGCGCAGATAGCAGATCTGAACGGGATTGCAGCCGCTGTGTGCATTGCGAAAGCCACAGGTATACACCTGTTCCCGTTCATCGTCCATCGCAATATCCTGGGAAAAATTCTTTCCCGTGATATTGAACAGCGAATCACCATCGGACGAAAAACCCATCACAAACCCGGCGTCTTCCCCCGCGAAGTAGGTGGCATATCTGTTAAACACTGCCCCAACGTTTCCACCCGGAGTCACATCGATTTCCCGGCACGGTTTGTCTTTGTCACGGACCCAGATAACCGATGCTGCATCAGCGTTGAGTTTAAGAAGTCCGTCATTGCCGGCTGCCACATAGATATCGTCCTGCGCATCGATATCCATATCCAGAATCTTGTCCGCAATTTTCACGACTTTTTCCACAAGGGTACCGGATTTGTTCAGGAACATCAGCGTTCCTCGTGACACATCGGTTGCACCATTGAGGTACGTATCCACCGCCGACCCCGGACCGGCGCCGTAAATATTGGCTCCCAGAAGAATGCGACCATCGGAGAGTATCGACACGGCAACTACCGACTCGGATTGTGAGGTGTCTCCAATCCATGAGCTTGCGGTAATCGTGTAATCTTCGGCAAGTGTTGGGCGGAAGCAGAATGCGAGAATGAGCAGATACCCAATCCAACCGGGTCGTGAAAGCATGAAAGTACCTTTCGTTTGTTAACGTGGTCCAGTTTGGTCCAGTTTTGGTTTATGATCCTGTGAAGGGGGTTGCTGGGAACCTTGAAGTATCCGCGATTCCCACCGAACACTCAAGTGACCCCCGGCAACCCTACCTCTGAAACATCAGCAGTTTTCTGATATGTCCATCAGAATCCACCACAATGCCCGCCCGAACAGCGCCGGTTTCAAAGCGATGATTCCGATCGATACGGCGTCCGCGAAAATCAAAGGCAGTCGTGGATTCAGGACTGCGATTGGTGCCGCCGATTGCTTGTAGCGAGCGGGAATGCCGGTTACGTGTTGTATGCTCAACCGGAACCCAGTCACTCGAAGCGGCATCGTTGTCTCTACAGTCTATAGCGACAACGCGATACGATACCGAAGTGTTACCAGGTGCAAGGTAATCGACCCATGCTGTCGGATTCAGGTCAAATCCGGTCTCGTGCTCGCAATCACACGGCCCGCCACCGCCTGAACCATTCGGGTTATAGGTGAACCCAGCCGATCCCTGGGACTGGCGCGGTCGATAGGCGATCGTTTCAACCGTTCCCGTGGTATTTTTTCGCTCAATGCGATACCCTATTTCACCGGAGGTACGATCAGACCATGAGATCTTATTGCCCCGCTCAAGGATCGAGACCTCAACATCGCTCGGCGTTTGAACCGATAGACCTGAACACGATGACAGACAGTCGTTCACTTCGGTTCCCACCACGCCACCCTCGGCGGTGTTTTTGACAATGGCAACATCCCGGTTGGTGTTGGAGGCCGGCTTTCGAATGCCGACATTCCCGTTGGACCAGTTCTGGAAGGCCAGAAGCCCCAAAACATGTGTATCGTAGGAAGCAATGTAGCCTTTGTCCGGCTGGGTCTGCTGCGATGCACGAGCGGCCTCGTTGTAGGTATAGGCATGGGAGAAAACCTCCACTTCGTTGTGACGTTGTACCAGAATACCTTCGCCATCATTGCCTGCCGAGCCCGTCCCGCGAACTTCATTGTTGTGCACCCAGACGTTCCATCCGGCCATATCGATGCCGCGGTTCATGTAGTCTGAGGCGCCGTCGCTGGTATGGCAGGAAAGAATTGTCATATGGGTACGATAGTCTTTGTTGGCAATGTTGTCGCGCACCGTTACCCAGGTGCCTGAGATCTCATAGGATTTGTTGCCCTTATTATAGACCCAATTGTCCCGAACAACAACCTCTTCCGCATAAAGGCCCGTATGGTTTTGGGCATTGCAGCGATTGGTGTAGAATGCAATGAGAGACTTGTTGATATCGATTACAGCGCGGTTGTCCCGCTTTCCGTTTCCCGTTGAAGGAACAACATTGTTGGCCACCAGGACATGGGAGCCGTACAGTGAGATTACCGCCCCGAACCGCCAGCTTTCTTCGTCTTCGCTGAAGGTGCCGCAGCCTTCCTTATTTATGACATAATTGTTAATATAGGCATCATTGAGGCGACATCCGAACACAAACCGTTTGGAACCGTAAATCGCTTCACCGCTGTCGTACTTGCCTGTCGTGCCGTCTCCGGCCCATGCATCCATGATATGAGTCCCATCGGGTACTCGGCCTTTCCAACCGGAAACGACCTGTGCTGTAAGCCAGTCATCGGCTTGTCCCCAGGAGCCGGCCCACTTTGTGGCGTCAAACCCCATGTGGATATAGGCTCGATCGAGCTGCACCCAGGCGATACCAACACCTTCTGCATCGGCAGGTGTGCATCCTATGAAATTCTGCAAAGAATGGTGCCCACCGTCTTTTGTGCGAAATCGGAACACTGTTGTGAGGCTGTTCAATCCATGGGTGTCGTAGTCGACAACAGCATTGTTACCAGATGAAGGTGTCACTCCACGGATGACCACTCCTGGTTTCAACATCAGACCGCGCCCGTTTGGCCCGCCCGGGACAGCGAAGTCCCACGTGCCGGAAGGGTAGTAGAGAATGCCGCCACCCGCGGAGTGGAGCTCGTCTCGTTTCGCTTCAAAGTCAGCAAAGTTCGCATCGCCATCACCCTTATCTTCCATCGTGATCACGTTATCCCAGGCGATATCATCGGTCCATCCCGGCCACCCTTTCGCATCACCATAGTAGGAAGCAATTGGATTGTCGGTGGGCGCCTCGGCCCGGAGCACTCCCGCCCCAATCGCAATAAGAGTGAATACACCGCATAGTAACGAAGTCCATGGTTTCCAAGCGCAGTTTTCGTGATGATAAATCATAATGGCTCCTCTATGTCTCCTTTGCGCGCGAATTCATCACCGCAGAAGTCTGGTTTCGGGCGGTCGAGAATCCTCGTACCCTGAGCACGCGGATACAGACAGTTCTCAGAAGATCTGCTCATTTGCATCCGACCTGTTCCCCTATTGACAAACCTGGGTGCTGTCCCACCCCGGATTCTTTTCATCCAAATAGGATTGCAATGTGGAATCGGGCGTGCACAGGCTGTTGTCCGACACATCCAGATGTCCGAGCACCCGCAGGTGGGTGATCGATGACGGCAGCGTGGTCAGGTCATTGTTCTGCAGCTCCAGAGTCAAAAGCGATCTCAGAGAGCCGATACACTCGGGCACTGCAGTCAACTGGTTGTTACTCAGGTGTATGGCATCAAGCACCGTTACTTCACAAAGCGAGTCGGGAATGGATGTGAGGAGGTTCGCACTGAAAGACAGGTTCTGCAGCACACGGCTTCGGCCGACACTCGCGGGTATGGTGCGAATCCGATTGTCCGATACACTGAATGTCCTGAGACGGGGGAGATCGAACATCGCATGGGGCACCGAATCAATGTTGTTGCTCTGAAGTTGTATCGTTTCAATCAGGGAAAGAGTAGTGAGCCAGATGGGAATCGAATCGATCTGATTGGCCGCCAGGGATATCAAGCGCAGCTGCTGCAGATTCTGAAGCTGAGGTGGAACCTGACCCAGCTCATTGCTGTCCAGCTCCAATTCCCGCAGAATGGGCATATCCGCTAGCTGGGAAGGCAGGTTCCTAAGGCTGTTCCCCGTTAAATCGATCGACCTGCATGAATCCAGCCGAGCGATACCGGGCAGAAGTGAATCGATTCCCAGATAGGCAAGGTCCAGTGAAGAAACCCTCTGTGCTGCGGAATCGATGGTCACCACCGACAAAACGCTCGTTGTGGTATGCCCCGCGGCATTGAGTTGACGGCGCACTGCGAGAGTGTCATCGGAAAGATCGATCGGCAGGCTTACCGGCTCTATGACTCTGGCGGTGTCCTGTACAATCGGGAGTGGTGCGCGCCTGGTCACAACATTGCTTGTTCGGTATAGCGCAACCTGAACGGTCACCGTATCACCCCGGGGGACCCCTGAGATCGAAAAACGCCCTGTCGAATCAACGCGGCTCACGCGTTCCAGCCCCTCAACGAATGCATAGGCGGAGCGTTTCCGAAGGCTGTCGGGGATTTCCACGGTACCCGTTACTGTTGAAGGCGGCCTAAGGGTATCGGGGTCGAGTTGAAGCTGACGAACGTTTTGGGCGAAACGAAACGATAATATTGCTGCCGTTGAATCGGAGGATAATGCTTCTACAACATAGGTGCCGGGGTCGAGGCGCTGAATTTCAAATTTTCCATTTCGATCGGTGGCGCCGTCATGTTGTGAATCAATGCCGCTGTTTGATATGCCGGAAGTGTCGGCAAGGTAGTGGGAGGAACGCACCCGAATTTTTGCCCCTTCCACCGGTGATCCATCGGGGTTCACGAATCCACAGACGACCTTGGCATTGCCGACGTCGGTGCCGCCTCCCGCGATGTTTTCTCCGGGAGAGCATGAAAGAACACAGAGTAAGCATAAGCTGCAGAAAAGTGCTGCACAAACCGAATTCTGAACCACCGCCCTACTCATTTCCATCCTCCATGGTGGTGAAAGGAAACAAGTTTACCGTAAGCTGATAAACATTGTCGACTTGCTCATCCCTGGAGGCAAGCTCGAGTAGCTCCATACGAAGGCTCTCGATCCTCTGCAAAGCATATTTGTAGCTGTCCTTTGAGAGGCTGAGAGTCGTATTGGTAACGTGGCGTTCATCCGGGGGAAGTGACTTGATGCTTTGCAGCGATTGCTCGACCATCTGGACATGGAATTGACGTGCGATGGTCCGCAAAAACTCTTCGTCCTGCAGGTCTCCGGTGGCCAGGTTTTTGTTGCGCTTCCGCAGAGATCCTCCGGGCGCTCGCTCCAGAAACCCATGTGTTTCGAGGTAGGACAATGCAGAGCGTACCTGTGCCGGAGAAACCAGCCCGCGCAGTTTTTTCGAAATGTATTCGGGGTCCTCTTTCCAGTCAATAAGGTCGACCATTTCTCTGATGGCGCAATAATACCACTTTGACAGGTAAATGTGATCAGCGGGTAAAATGCGGTCAGGACTGCTTCTCTTCCGGTAGGTATCGATTCTGGCGATTACGGCGACTTTTGTTTCCAGATCTTCTGCCTGCTCAAATTCGACGAGTAGTTTGAAGTACGAGGTCTGTTGCTTGTTGAGTTTGAGTGCAACGGCAATGCGGTTGGCGGAATCTGCCGAGACGTTCTTCTTGCCGTCTATGACCAGCTTGATGAAACTGGGGGAGCTGAACCCGGCTTTTTCACTGATCGTGGCATACGCAAAACCGGGCACGGTCTTCTTAAAATGAAGGTAGACATCGCGGAGGTATTTGCGATAGCTTGAGTAGGAGAAAATAGAGGGTTTCGGACTCTTGGGACTCATACTTCATAACATAGTTAAAAAAACGCGGAGAGTGGGAATATTTTTTCCTTAACCAGACATTTGGGGCTGTGAAGTCTACGTAACCCATTGATTTTATTATTGCTTTAATTTTCCATTAAATTCGAATCGAAACGATTATGCGGGTGTGGTTGTGTCGGAAAGAACCAACGTACGAACAATTCAGCGGCACAGATTGAAGGAAACTCATCGGGGCATACGGTAGGGTAGCCTGTCTCGTAAGCAGAGCTAAATCTGACCGGCTCCTGAGAACTGGTATGTAAAAAAGCCGGGGGAATTGCATCCTCCCGGCTTATTTTAGTGACCTTTCCTCGATAGTGCGTCTATCCTACGAGCCTGGAGGCACTGCAATCGGGCTGTTTTCAAGAAACATAGATGTCCCGTTGTACCGAAGGTTTGCATTGACTCCACGATGAGGTTCCTGGGAATAGTCGACGTTTTCGTTACCTGCCCAGTCCTGGAGCACCTCTCCGTCTTTGTGAAGGTGAACCCAGTGGGAACCAGAAGTCGTTTCGCGATCCCAGGCAAACAGGAAGATCACCCCGCGACTGCTTCCATTCGAGGTATAATACGGATCGTAATCGACATACGGCCCATCAGGGGTTTCTTGTTTCTGCATGACATTATTGAAAAGGATATTACGCGGTCCCGTCGACCCCGACCATTTGCCGGCCTTGGGTCCCGTTGCCCAGTAAATGGGATACCAGGTCTCACCGGCACCGATTCCGTTGAGATGATCACATCCGATGTCGCAGTTGGTATGGGCGTGACCGTAGGGGATCCGGATAAGATTGTTTTCAACCAGATTATGCCGTTCCCATCCGCCATGGAAATTGATTTCACAGTCCATGTCATTACCAATGATGACATTGCCGGATGAGGACCACTGCAAGGTCAAGTGTCTGAGGTTACGAAGGACACAATCGTGCACCAGGCAGTCCCAGGCCCGTGATAATCTGAAATACCCGTTTCCACCGCCACCTTTATTCCAGCTTCCATCGAAACTCGAGTGGACGACCTGGATGTTTCTGGCCTGCTCGGTTACCAGCGGATGGGAGCCGGTCATAAAAGTAGAAACATTTCTGACCCAGCAGTCAACTGCCCACTTGAACACGAGCCCATGCATGGCATACTCGGGTGCCATGTTTCCGTAATTGCCGGTTGCCTGGTCGACTGTGTATGAATAGGTCCCTCCGCCAAGCTTGGGCAAGCCGTTGAGTTCCATGGTGAGCACGAAGTTCTCGAACCCAACGCCCTTTACCATTTTCAGCGGCGTTACCCGGCTTGGGTACGGTTTGGAACCGCCGATCGGGTTGGAACCGTCAGAGCCACTGTTTGCTGGGAGGTCAAATTCAAGCGGTTTGTCTATCGTAATCTCTTTGGCAAATTTGTTCACGCCCACAACGCGGAATATCTGGACTTTCATGTGGAGTCGTTCCCAGTACTTTTCGGGCACATGCTGTTCGCGGTACATTTTTTCGGAATTAGCCGCGCCAATCCACACGTATGATCCTTGCGTAATCTGGTCGAGTTCATTCCAGCTAACGTCTTCATCGAGGGCAATGACCCGGTCTCCCTTGCGTGCTGCATAGGTAACACTCTGGTCTACATCGAGTCCTGATGCCCAGTGAAAATTGATGCTGCCTTCGTAGATGTCCTTTCGGTTGGCCGGAGCACTGGAATGATCATCCTGGTATTGTTCGGCAACTTCGGTGGTCTGCACACGGAAGGTACCTCGTCCCGGCCAGTTCCATCCCATTGAATTGCCGGAGTGGCTCATGGCATCGATATCCGGCACTCCTTCATTGTCTATTTTGTCATAGCGCATCTGGGTACTGGGGCGAAGAACGATGGTGGTGGACTGCGGATCCCCGCGGGTGTTGCCCCGACCGCGAATGACCACGTGGTCTGCCTGGATAATAATTTCACGGGTAAGAAGAATTCGTCCGGCAGGAAGCCCGAGAACGGCGGGATTGGATGCCGAGGCTCCAGACCGTCCGATGAGATCGTCGATTGCCTGTTGAAGCGCATCGGAATCGTCCTGTCCATCGTTGGCCACTACGCCGAAATCGGTTGCCTCCGCTGTCGGTTGCTCAGGCACTTCAGGAATACCCGAGCCTGCTCCCACACCGACATCATCGAATACCGGTAAGCCCTCGACGGAATCCCCTTTACGGTTATCTTCGGAAAGATCAAGCGTGTCTTCGCCGGGTACGAAGGTCTGGTCCTGGTCGGCAACGAGCTGAATCGTTCCAACCGAGCCCGTCCAGGATTCAACCCCAACTGTTTTCAACTCAAATCCGATTGCCGTTACCTCCAGTGCACCAACTGAGCCCCTGGTGATTCCACCCGTATGGGGTTTGGTTGCTGTTGCCGAAGGTCTCTGCAGGTTCCACCCACCATCCATCTTCAAAAGGGGCGCATGGATGGTGCGGTCGGTGCTCTGCAATTCGATCAGATAAAGGCCCTTGGAGATCCCTTCAACCATGTCGTTGACCAAGGCATGCTCCATGGAAGTACCTGCGCTCAGTGTCCGGTGTTTTAGTGTTCGTCCCGAGACAGAGCGAAGTCTGACTGTCAGTCCTCCACGAGGTGCCTGATGGAAATAGAAAAGTGCACCAGAGTTGCCGGGGCCATTAATTAGCTCGTGTAATGCGGGCGCGGCCACACCTTGAAGGTGAAATGTTCCATCGGTGTTGGTGGTGTCGGCCAGGTCAGAATGTGAAACTCGAACTATGGCTCCTGCTATGGGGCTTGAGGACTCGTCTACAACCGTTCCGGTAAGGTCTACTGAAGGGGCAGCAGCGCTGACGGCAATCATTCCGCTTAGAATTACGATTAGAATCCACGAATACATTGGGAAAACAATCCGAGTCCAGACCATTGCTTGCCTCACCTTCCTCTATACCCTTAAGCGATTAAGTTGCTGTGGCCGCCTACAAAGCAGCCGAATCCTGGTGTCTTTCTATTCTAATTATAAGGTAAACTGATAGTTGGTGTAGAGGTCCGGTACGGCTTTGTGTCATTATTGTTC
>JBEPYC010000123.1:0-10347 GCA_041641555.1 Chitinivibrionales bacterium
AGGACGAGGTTCAGAGTCGCGGGCATGAAATCGGTTCCGGCTCTTGCGAAGCAAAGCGACTTCGTTTTGTTTATGCTCCAGGATCGAGCGGAGAAATTCCGATGCCATACCTATGCCACTTTCGATGCAAAATTCTTCAAAAGATCTTTTCCGACTTTTGTCAGAATCGATTCGGGATGAAACTGTATGCCCTCAATGGGGTATTTTCGATGGCGCACGCCCATTACCAGTCCATCGTCTGTTTCTGCGCTGATTTCGAGTTCTTCCGGCATTGACGCCCGTTTGATGATCAGGCTATGATAGCGTGTTGCGGTAAACGGAGTCGGTAAACCGGTGAATACTCCTTTGCCGTCATGAGAAATCTCCGACACTTTCCCATGCATCAGATATGGCGCCCGAACCACCTCTCCCCCGAATGCCGCTCCGATCGACTGGTGTCCCAGACAGACTCCGAGCAGCGGTATTTCCGGTCCCAGATCACGCACGACCTGCACCGAAATACCGGCCTCTTTGGGTGTACATGGTCCCGGAGAGATGATAATGCCTTTCGGCGCGATCGCACGGATTTCCTCGAGACTAATTTTGTCGTTTCGATACACCTTTACTTCACCGTAGATTTCGCCGACGTATTGCACGAGATTGTAAGTAAACGAATCGTAGTTATCGATCACAAGTATCATGGTGTTGCGTTCCTATCGTCCGATAGTATTGGCGTTTTCGATGGCCGAAAAAAGAGCCATCGCTTTGTTCACCGTCTCTTCATACTCCCGCTCGGGGACCGAGTCGGCAACGATACCCGCTCCCGCCTGCACAAAAGCGGTTTTGTCTTTATATATAATCGTTCTGATCACGATACAGGAGTCCATATTACCACTGAAATCGAAGTATCCCAATGTGCCGCCGTAAATGCCTCTTCGCAATAACTCCAACTCATCGATAATCTCCATTGCCCGAATCTTGGGAGCTCCCGAGAGGGTTCCTGCTGGAAAGCAGGCAAAGAGGGCATCCAGAGCGTCTTTGTCTTTGGCCAGCATCCCGTGAACATTGGTCACCAGATGCATCACATGCGAATACTTTTCGATATGCATGATTTCCTCGGGAGTAACCGTCCCGTATTCACACACTCTTCCAAGGTCGTTGCGGCCGAGATCGACCAGCATGATGTGCTCGGAGACTTCTTTCGGGTCCCTTTTCAAGTCCCGCGCCAACAGCTCATCTTCGTGATCGTTTTTGCCTCGAGGACGGGTTCCTGCAATCGGGCGGGTTTCAACCACACCGTTTTCCACCCGGACAAGCATCTCCGGTGATGCCCCTATCACCGATGCTCCCTCGCAGTTGAGAAAGTACATGTACGGAGAAGGGTTCACGAGCCGGAGAATCCGGTACAAATCAAACGGATTGGCTTCGACCTCCAGCTGAAATCGCTGCGACAGCACGACCTGGAAGATATCTCCCGCCGAGATGTACTCCTTACACTTCTCGACAGCCAGCTGGTATTCCTGCTGTGCCATGTTGGAGCGGGGTTTTTGGCCGGGGTTGATGGACACGGTTGTATGAGCAAGGCGCACCGCCATGCGATCTTCAATCCGCCCGATCTCATAACAGGCATCTTTGTAGGCTGTCTCCAGGTCTGTCTCGGCATCAACGAAAATATTGGATATAATGAGAAGCCGGTGATCCCTGTTATCAAACGCGATCAGATTCTTGTAGAACCCGAAAAAGATCTCATCGACCGGCGATTCATCGGGATTGTTGTCGGGAATGTTTTCCCACAATCGTACCGAGTCGTAGGAGAAAAAACCAACGGCCCCGCCGCAAAACCGGGGGAGCCCTTCCAGAGGAACACCCTTAAACTCAGAGAGTAACGCTCGTATTTTTCCGATCGGGTCACCTTCACCCTGTTCCGACCGTTCTCCTTCGATTGACCACTTTTCCCCATTTGCTCTGAAAATCAGGAAGGGATCACCACCGATAAATGAATATCTCGCAACAGTATCTCCTCCGGTGACACTCTCGAGAAGAAAACTATACCGTTTCTTCTCGAAAAGCTTCATCCATACAGATACCGGTGTTTCCGTATCGGCAAGGATGGTCGTATAGACCGGTATGACATTGCCTTTCCGAGCAAGTGTGGTCAGTTCCTCCAGTTTGGGAAGCATCATGTCCTGTTCTTTCGCTGGTGCTGTGCTTACTGTTTGAAAGCTTCGAGGCTCTTTTCGAGTTTTTGAAGGTTGAGCAACAGTCCCTCGTATTTTTCCTTTTCCTTGTCGACAACCGCCTTCGGTGCTTTGTCTACGAAACCACTGTTATTCAGGCGTTTTTCGGTGCCCTTGACCAGTTTTCTGGTTTTTTCGATTTCCTTTTCCAACCGCCCGATTTCCACCTCCGGGTCGATCAGGCCCTCCAGAAGAAGGTATACCTGTGTTCCCCGCACGATGCCCTGTCCGGCAAACCCGGGTTTATCCGCATTGCGGTCGACGATTGTTTCGCTCAGGCGTCCAAAACCATTGATCACATCGGCCTGGGACTTCAACCATTCAGCCTGTTCGTCATCCACCGGTATGACAATCGCGCGCCCCTTTTTATCCGGGGTGATATTGTTTTCCGCGCGGATGGTCCTCAAGGCAGTAATTATCTCCTGCAGAGACGCAAAGCGCAGCTCGATAGCTTCGTCGATCCTTGTCGAATCAGCAACGGGATAGGTCGCCTGCATAATATATTCGCTGTCGATAACCTTTTCGTACGAAACTCTTTTCCGCACATGCATCCAGAGCTCTTCAGTGAGAAATGGCATGACCGGGTGAAGCATTTTCAGGATCGAGCCGAGGACATACGAGGACGTATTCAGCGCATTCTCTTTTCTCTGGTGGTCATCAGACTGGTACAGATCGGATTTTTTCAGCTCGACATACCAGTCGCAGAAATCCTTCCAGGTAAAATCATAAAGCAGGTGGCAGACTTCACTCAGCCGGTAATTTTCCAGCGCCTGGTTTACCGCCTCTGCAGTTCGGTTGAGCCGCGACAGAATCCAGAGATCCTCGGCTTTCAGGTCTTCAGGGAGGCTTGTAAACTTGAGTGACTGATCGATATTGCCGAGCAAAAACCGGGAAGCGTTCCACAGTTTGTTCGCAAAATTGCGGCCTAACTCGAACTTTTCCGATACGTTTATCATGCGCCCATCGGACTGTTTTTCAGGGCGAACCGGCAGGCGGGCATCCTGATTATCGGAACTGAGGCTTGCCATGGTGTACCGGAGAGCATCGGCGCCATACTTCTCGATTATATCAAGCGGGTCGACACCGTTACCTTTACTCTTACTCATACGCTGCCCTTTGCCGTCCATGACAGTCGCATGAATGTAAACATCTTGAAATGGCTCCACCCCGAGGTTTTCTTGTCCCGTAATGACCATTCGTGCGACCCAGAGACTTATGATATCTCGGTTTGTCACCAGAACGCTGGTCGGATAGAACGCTTTGAGCGACTCGGTCTGCTTCGGCCACCCCAAAGTTGCATGCGGCCACAAAGCACTGGAAAACCAGGTATCCAGAACATCCGGATCACGCCGAAGCTCATGCGAAGAACCAAGGGCATCAGACCCCAGATCCCCGTCACGGGCACAGATAAGCCACGTGTCTTCAGCTCTGGTCCACGACACGTTGTCACCAGCGCCGAAGGCATTAATCAGATCTTGTTCGCTGCAGGTATCGCAATACCAGATCGGTATCTGGTGTCCCCACCAGAGTTGCCGGCTGATACACCAGTCTCGCTTCTCTCCAAGCCAATCAAGGTAACTCTTGGCATATCGGGCCGGATAAAACTTCACTTTCCCATCGCGCACCGCCCCCATTGCCCGCTCGGCCAGGTCGCCCATTTTAACAAACCACTGGTCCGACAGATACGGTTCGATAGGTGTTTTCGAACGATCGGAATGACCTACCTGAGTTTCATACGGGTCGACACGTTCAAGGAGTCCGAGCTTCTCCAGCCCCTCCACAAGCTTCTCGCGACAGACATATCGGGGCATGCCGCTGAACGGTCCGCCGTTCTCATTGATATCCCCAGTATCGGTCAGGATGTTAATCATAGGAAGCTTGTGGCGTAGACCGGTCTGGTAGTCATTCGGATCGTGTGCCGGTGTCACTTTGACACAGCCGGTGCCAAACGCCGGGTCGACCAGAATAGGATCGGCAATAACGGGTATTTCGCGATCGACAAAGGGCACTTTCACCATTTTTCCGATAAAATCCCTGTAACGCTCGTCTTCGGGATGCACCGCAACAGCGGTATCACCGAGTATGGTTTCGGGCCGGGTAGTCGCCACCGGCAAATACCCGTTTCCGTCGGCCAAAGGGTATCGGAAATACCACATGTTTCCTTTGACCGTTTCATAGAATATCTCGTCATCGGCGACCGCAGTCTGCAAATGGGTATCCCAGTTGACCAGGCGTTTACCGCGATAGATGAGTCCTTTTTTGAAGAGACCGTAAAACGTCTCACGGACTGCACGAGAGCAGGTCTCGTCCAGAGTGAACCGTTGACGATCCCAGTCGCAGGCACAGCCCAGTTTTTTCAACTGTCCCGTAATCCGTGCCTCGTACTCATCCTTCCACTCCCATATCCGTTGCACTAACGCTTTGCGACCGAGGTCGTGTCGATTTTTTTTCTCGGTCTCGAACACCCTCCGCTCAACCACTGCCTGCGTGGCAATACCTGCATGGTCGGTCCCCGGCATCCATAAAGCCTCGAACCCGCTCATCTTCTTCCAGCGTATAAGGACATCCTGAATGGTGTCGTTAAGCGCATGTCCCATGTGCAAGGCACCAGTGACATTGGGCGGTGGTATCACGATCGAATACTTGGGTTTATCCGCGTGTTCATCGGCCGCAAACAACTTGCGGTTTGTCCATTCTGAATACCAGCGGTTTTCTACCTGCGATGGATTGTAGGTCTTTTCCACCCCTTCGCTCCCCTTATCATTTCGGATGTATCTGATTGCAGCCATGTCCGATGACTGCTCTACACGTGGTGCAGCGCGCAGCCGATCGGGATCTCTTTTGCACGAATTCGTTTTTCTGGACCGGAACCACTATAAGATAGAGAAAATACTATACTGGCCGAGCGAGTTTTTTTCTCGTCCGCTACGCTTCAACAGCTCATTGTGCCGCCGATTACAGGTGCTGCAGCCCGTGGGAATACCCCTACTGCCCAGTTCGGGCAGACGCAGGGATCTGATTCACGATCTCGAGAATTTCTGGAGCAGGAAGTACGATAACCAGCGACCCGCCGCTGCTGCGGCCCGGCATGGTCCTCATAAGAAGGAGACCGACGAGTTTCCCCGAAAGGCCGAACACCGGCTGCCCCAGCCCGGCATACGATGTCATCGGATCCGGGACGTAAAAAAGCCGCGGTTTCTGAACCACTGCCTTGACTCGTCCAAGCAGGACCGAAGACGAACGACCGGCACTTTTTCCCATTCTGCCCAGGATGACCATCTGCTCGAGCACATCCAGAGAATCATGCGCCGCCAGATCGATGTCCCGTGGTGCAGATTCGAGATTCTCAGTCGGGCGAACGAACACCAGATCGAGATCTCTGTCGCGTAAAATAACTGTACCGGCGATTTCCCCCTCACTCGGAAAGCGCATTTTTACATCGCTTATCTGACTCTCCCAGCGGTAATCTGAGTTTTCATCCAGTCCGAAACTCTCTGCCATGGAACCACCCAGTGGATCTACCGCATTGAGAGAAAGAACCGTGAGCCCGGTAGAGTCCAGCACAACGCCGGTACCCTCCTGTACCCGATCATCCTTATTCATTTCTCGTCCCGCTACGACCATGCGCTGACGTGTAGTCAGCCGGACCGATATCACTGCATTCCGGTAGCGCGAAGCAATCTTACGGGCTGTCTCTTCAACGGTTTCCGCCACTAGCAGCGCCGGAACAAGAACAAACACAAGAACCGACGCCCGGAAACGCAGGGGTATTCGGGTCAAATTCGTATCGAGCACAGGCTATCCTTCCTTGATGTCCGACTCATCTTCCCAGTCGGCCTCGATTTCTACAAAGAGCGTATGAATTCCGCGTTTTACCTGAAAAACAACGTATTCCGTTTTCTTTTCGGCTATCTCTTTCATTATACCTGCAAGCACCGAAACGTTCTTCACATCCTGACCATTTACGGCAAGAAGCAGGTCTCCAACGGCAAGGCGGCCCAGTGCGGCCCACCCGCCCTGATCCACCGCCGAGACCAGAACTCCTGCCTGGCCCTTTTCCCAGCGTTCTTTGACGGTATCGAGAAAACCGATTTCACGAGCGGTAAACTCAAAATGCCGGTCCCGGTATTTTTCCATCTCACGGCGAGATTTCGGGGTGGGAGGAAGCTTGACTTTTCTGGTCATTTCTTTGCCGTCACGGAGAATCCCAAGTTCAACGGTAGAACCAATTTTGTACCGTCTGATGAGCGCAGGTAGAACCTCGATGTCTTCGGCAACCGAAATTTCCAGCCGCTCTCCATCCAGCGAAACAATGATATCTCCTGTCTTCAGGCCTGCTTTTTCGGCCGGCCCGGGAAACACATGGGTGATTCGCACCCCGCTTCGACCTTCGATCCCCAGAGCCCGTGCGATATCTTCGGTCAGAACCTGCATCGAGACAGGAAGCCAGGCTTTGCGTATTTCAAACCCGGTTTCATCGGTGCCGTTGAGTCCGATTTCAATGACCGTCATCAGCTGTTCCTGGCCACGTTCATATTCCACCAGAATTTCCCTCTGATTCTTTTTTCCCGACAGGATGCTGTCAGTCACCTCGTGCAATCGGCTCAGGTCGGGAATCTTCCGACCGGCAACAGACAGAATAACATCATCGGACTGCAGGGGTGGCCGTGCGTTTCCGGCAGGTCCTCCCGGGCGAATCGAGCTGACCAGGACGCCTTTTTTCGATTTCCGTTTCATTTCCCGGGAAAGCAGGAGCGTCATGTCGCGCGCAACCATTCCCCACTGCTTCAGCTCTTCCTCGTCAGACAGCGCATATTCACGCACCTGAGGAGCAACCTTGATGACTTTTCTTTTCTGCCCTCTGGCAATCTCCACTGAGATTTTTTCTCCAACGGGAAGGTCGATTATCGTGCGATTATAATCGGGGAGCTGTTCGGGGAAGCGCACCGACACAGGTTTGTCGTCGACTTTTCGTATAATATCGCCCGGCTGAAAACCCGCCTTATCCGCCGGTGAGTCCGGCATGGTTCCACTCACCAGCACTCCCTCTTTGGTGTCCATTGACCGAAGAAGCGGTTGTACTTCGATTCCCAGCCAGCTCCGTTGTACTTCCCCGGTCTCTATCAGAGAACGAGCCACTTTTTTTGCCAGTTTTCCGGGAATAGCAGCACTTATTCCCATACTGATTTCGTTAATTCCGATGATTTCTCCCCGGTCATTTATTAAGGGACCTCCGGAGTTTCCAGGGAAAATCGCAGCATCATGACCTATCCATTTCACCAATGCCCCGACGTCTTCTCCCTCGATAATCATCTTGTCAAATGGCCAGTACAGTGTCGGCATGGTTAAATCCACATTGCTCACGATTCCCACCGTTACCGACTGTGAAAGTGCCAGTGGGCTTCCAAGGGCAAATACCTGGTCCCCTACGTTCAAAGAATCCGAGTTGCCAAAAGACGCATACGGAAACGTGCGGTCCTTCGAAGCACGAAGTTTTATGACGGCAATATCGGTTAGGGGATCGCTGCCAACCAGATCGGCATCGACCACCTCCTTGCTTGCAAGTGTGCATTGAATTCTTCGTGCATTCCCGGCGACATGATGATTAGTGACGACATGTCCCGCTTCGGTAATGATCACACCGCTGCCGGAACTCTCGTATTTGATCTCGCGCCCCTGAGCATGCTCCACGGTAACAACGTGTATCCGAACCAGCGCAGGAGTCACTTTTGCCAAAGCAGCGTCCATGGACGGTGGCTTCACAGTTGCCTCTGCAAAAAGAGGCAAGCAGAAGCCCAAAAGAGCCGCCGTGAGATACAAGCGATTCAAAGATTTCTGCGATTTCTTACTGATACTGTTCAAAATTACCGAATTCCTTTCATCAAATACTTTCGCTACTATTATAAGGAAATTACATCGGCGACCGGATCGGTCGCCTGCGTACCAATAGTGACAGAAAAGTGCGAGTGCTATTTTACCTTTTCGTAGACTGCCGATCAGCACGAACGGAGAGGTGCGAAGATACTGAGCGAGTCACTCCCGCTTGGGTGGTCTTCGACAATGTGGGTCCGGCTGCAGGCCGGATCGGTTCAGCCAAATCTTCAGCTTAGCGAGCAGGCGTATGCCAAAGTATGTTATTGATCCTGACCAATGCACTGCATGTGCGGGATGTGCCTCAGTGTGTCCGCATATGGCAATCGATGTCAGTGACACGCACGCATGCATAAACCACGTGTGTGTCGGTTGCGGCATGTGCGTATCTTTCTGCCCGGTCGATGCCGTCAAACGTACCGACAACACCAGGAAACGCTCTTCCCATGAATCATCAAGCGACTTTCGCACAGTTTGATTGCGCAGTAGTGGGGGCCAGCATTGCAGGCCTTTATACCGCGGCTCGCCTGGCTGAGCACGGAATGAAGGTATGCGTGGTCGATCGAAAATCGCGGATTGGCGAACCGGTTCGATGTGCTGAAGCGACCGGGAATCGTGCCGAACTGGCCCGGTTTGTACAGGTCGATGAATCCTGGATTTCCCGGGAAATTACCGGGCTCTCCGCGCACATAAACAACAAGCACTCATTCGCCAGGGACATCCCGCAGGCCGGTGTGATTCTTTCACGAAAACGCTTCGAGAAAGCACTTGCGCATCGAGCCACTTCTTCCGGTGCCCGGATTGTACTCAACACCGAAGTCACCGGATTTACCGAAAACAAAAGTGATTATCACATCCGCTCCGGGTCCAAGATCCTTTTATCCTGCAGGATTCTTATTGGAGCCGATGGAGCTGAGAGCAGAATCGGTAGATGGGCCGGCATAACCCGGGTGCTCCGCCTGAAGGATGCGTTTTCTTCGGTCCAGTATCGCCTTCGCTCAGATTTCTGTAACGACGGCCATCTTCATTTTTTCATCGGATCCCGGATAATCCCCGATGGGTATCTCTGGGTATTTCCAGGAGACAACGACGAGATTTCAGTCGGCGCGGGGACATATGGGCCCGCCGGTTCATCACCGAAAGCTCTGACATTCCTTGACAGTTTTCTTCAGGAGCAATTGCCCGATACCGGTCGGGAAGGTTTGATCAGCGGATGTGTGCCCCTGGCGCTGTGCCCCAAAAAGCTTCATGCCGGCAGAATCGCGGTGGTAGGTGATGCCGCCCGGCAATGCAACCCGCTTACCGCAGGAGGCATCATGAATGCACTCGAATCGGCCGACCTGCTATCCGCAAGTCTTTGCCGTATTGCCGATCCCCGCAGGGCGCTTGCCCATTATTCGCGAAAATGGAGTGGTAAACCCCGGTGGGAGCAGAAAGTGTTTCTGGCACTCAAAGGGGCGGTGCTGGAAAGCTCCGATGAAGAACTCGCCGCTACTCTTTCTCAGTCACAAAAGGTCTTCAGCCCAACGATCGACCGGACCCGGCCTTTCAGCATCCCCTTCCCGGCACTCTTGAGGCTCGGCGCACTGTCCACCCGCGTTGTCCGCACCGGAATACCGTCGTTATTCCGATAACCCGGTCTGCCGGCGGATACGGAATCGATCATCCTTTTTTTCGATATCCCTCGGGTACCTCATACGTACCGTTTGGAGGATCCTCTTCTTTAGCATCGATCAACTCCGTCGTGCTCTTCATTTCTCGTCCCATGACCTTGGAAACGCTTTCGGAGTAAACGACAATACCCTGGATCTTCGAGAACTCCTCGTACATCTGGCCCAGCATATCGCTCATCTGCGTATTTCCGCCCGAAAAGGCAGAGTAGTAGCTCTGAAACAGCCGAGGATCTATTTCGATCTCTTCGGTCGCCCACAGATCCGCCTTCATATTCATCATCGGATTCTGTACCGTCTGGACATATTTCCTGCACGAATACCCGTTAATGGTCTTCGTTTCGTCTGTGGGACGTACCGAGACTTTCATTGTCATCATATCCTTGAACTGCGGAGGAATGTCCTCATTTTCCTTCATTTCCTCAGACTTCCTGGAAGCCTCTTCGAACACCGAGAATGGCAGTACGGTATACTCTTTTTTGGCATTATCGATCATGAAAACGACTTCTTTGTCCAGACTAACCAGAACCGTCTGTTCGCTTCCGGTGCTTTGCATGGCCTTTTCACTCGCCCATATCGACATGGTGTCA
>JBEPYC010000124.1:0-10321 GCA_041641555.1 Chitinivibrionales bacterium
GAAACAGGTGCAGTGAACGCATGACCTTCTTCTATCGTCTTCTGAGGCCGTGCTCATCTTCTCACCCGAGCCGCCAATGCTCCAGCAGTAGGGATTGAAGCTGCCGTAAGCGGGGCAGGTGGTTTTGGTACACTGATGGTATTCCCAGCATTTTCTGCTTGCCCGGCTCAAAACGGGAATGACCAGGTAGTTCTCTGCCTTGTAACGACGCGCAAATACATCGATGTCCGGATCGGGTTCATCCACGATAAGATGGCGGTTCAGGAAAATGGCATCGGTGATTTCTCCACCTTCAAAACTCAGCGGAATGGTCAAGTCGCTGAGCTCCTTCTCTTCGATTCCCACCGAAGAGCGGGGATCCAAAGAAAAGGTGTTGGGATTGATTTGAAAGAGAATCACCCGGTCGAACTGGAGAATCTCCTGGATGCCTAAAAGCAGTGTCTTGCTGATGCCGTCCAGATCGGTGCAGGAGTGCATAACCTTGGTCAGCTCATTGATGAGCGATGAATTCATGAGCTGAGATTTAAGCAGCTCGACTTCGCTGGTAAGACGGGCTATTTGTTCGTTGGGAGGGGCTTTTTTGCTTTTGGCTTCTGATGATGGCATTGGACACCCTGGCCGAGTGGTTTTTCTCGTTCAGTTAGAGAATGGAATTCCGATCCCTCGAGAGACATGGATGATATAATGATACGGTCACTCCAGCGACGGGTCAAGTCAAAGGCGTGCGCTTTCATACCAGGGTGCACAAAAGGGGGAAGTAATCCGTAATGGAGAGTGATATTAAATCGAATGTGCTTCAATGAACGGGTTTTTTACTTGATTTCGCTCGCTCAGGAGAAGCATTTTGTATTTTTGGCATTGAGCTTTCACGATGCCGTGAATATCCATCCTTTTTGTTTTTCAATGCTTTATAGTCATCAGCAGGATCGCACTACCTGCCTGGGGAGGCCCGATTGAACATTCAGTACAACAAGAAAAAAGAAGAAATGCGGGAAGACCCCGTTATTTCTGGATTTGCAAAAGCTCGAAAATTCATTACTGAAAACACGACCATTGTGGTGGCTGCATTGGTCGTGGTAGTAGTTGCAGCAGCTGGGTTCAGCGCGTACAATTCCATGAAGCGGAAAGCGGTGGCCAAAGCGCAGGAATCTTTCGGTAATGCAATGGTCGCTTATACGGGCGGAAACAAGCAGAAAGCCGTCGAGGCATTGTCACAGGTATCTGAGAATTACGGCAACACGCCGCATGGTGCATATGCAGCATATCTTCTTGGTACGATTCTGGTCGAAGAAAAGCGCCATGACGAAGCGCAGCGCTGGTTTGAAATGGCCAGTTCGCGTGCGCGTGACGGAAATGTCGTGAAAGGGCTTGCTCTTGAGGAGCTTGGAACCGTTTTCGAGCGCGCAGGAAATCTGGAAAAAGCGACTGAGAGCCTCAGGAAAGCCCTTGAACTCGAAGTGGTTGAGTATCGGTGGCCTGCCATACGCTGGAAACTGGCTCTCATAAACCAGAAGCAGGGGAATGAAAAGGAAGCACAGGAAATCTGCCAGGCTCTGGTAAATGATACGCTGGCCGTAGCATACAAGGATAAAGCCGAGAATCTTCTTACCGAAATTCGCGTTCAGCAGAGCATGTAATTTTTCGTCCTTATCAAAGATGTCCCGGGCAGATGAGTTTCGATTCGCCTGCCCGGACCGATTATACTCTTCCTGTTTACTTTTTTCTCTTCGTGAAGCAAGATTCCCAGTACCACCTGCATGACGAAAAAACCTCTACATTCTGACGATGGTACTCACCTCAGTGAGACGGAAGCTCTCATTGAGCTTTCCGAGGCACTGGTTACCCATCCTGACCTGCAATCCATACTGCAACTGATAAAAGAGCTTGCCGTTCGTCTGACGGCCTCGGATCGGGCATCGATCTTTGTTTTCGACCGTGCCCGTCGTGAACTCTGGACCGTCATGGCCGACAATGAAGGAATGATTCGAGTTCCTCAGGGCACGGGTATCGTCGGTCATGTGATCGAGTCGAACGCTCTGCTCAATATTGCCGATGCGGCCTCCGATGACCGATTCTATGGCGAAGTTGATCGTCAAACGGGATATGTTACCCGCAATATCCTCTGCGTTCCGATGCGCGGAAGAGATGGTTCGGCACTCGGCGCAATCGAGGTGCTGAATAAACATGATGGTGAATTTACACTTCGCGATGAGAAGCTGCTTACGGTCCTGTCGGCCCAGGCGGGACTTTCGATTGAACACGTCGAGATGTACGAGGATATCCAGCAGAGTTGTTCTCAACTCGAGTTGCTTCTTGATATCCAGAAAAACCTGAATGTCGACATGGAGCCCGGGCAGATTTTCGAACTCATTTTAGAGAAACTTGTTCCGGGTGTCGACGGGACGGGTGGCGTGATCGAGACAATCACCAAAAGCGGTATTCGGGGATATCATGGCTACAATCTCGAAGACGGGCACCGGTACTGGGAAGAGATGGACCGACGGAACTGGCCTCAGAGCCTCGAGAGTCTGCGGGATATTCTCCATGACACGGTCCCTTCGGGAAACAAGGAATTTGTATCGACGGAACGACTGGTGTATGCTGCCCTGAATGCCGGTGAGACCCACCGGGGTTTCATTGCCGTAGAGCTTCCGGAGCGTGATGCACGCCGGTTCAATCCAATCTCGCTGGACTATGTACGAATCGTTGCGGAGCAGACTGTGTCGATCTTAGACAAAAGGGAGGCACTCGAGGAGAAACGCCGATCGGAAAAACAGGCTCTCCTGGGTGCAATGCTCTCCACGATCGTGCACGACATGCGTAATCCGCTTAGTGGCATAACTGGATTTGCGCAGCTCATTCGACGGAAAAGCAAAGATGAGAAAATAGACAACTATTGCAGCGTCATTCTCGAGACTCTGACGCGAATCGAACGCATGAACAATGAACTCTTGTTATTTGTTCGTGGGGACACCATTCAGATCGATAAGAGTAGTTTTGATCTTCGATTGTTTTTCGTGGAAATGCTGGACTCGATGATGCTTTCGTTTGAGCAGCGGGGAATAGCCGTTCAGATCGAGGGGGATCAGGAATGTGCTATCGTTGCAGACAAAGATCGGCTCAACAGGGTGTTCATGAACATCCTCGTTAATGCTCGCGATGCGATCGGAAAGAACGGTCACATACAAATAGTTCTCAAGAAAACCGAGTCTCAGGCAACAGTCGAGATTACGGATTCTGGCCCGGGAATACCGGGGCATCTTCTTGAGCATATTTTCGAGCCGTTCATAAGCTATGGTAAAAAGAATGGAACCGGGCTGGGTATGGCCATCGCCAAAACCATCGTGGAACGTCATGGTGGAAAAATCGATGTCACGAGCCAGCTCGGAAAAGGAACTACATTTTCTGTCAGGCTGCCGTTACAATAACCAGGAGGAGTAGCGATGAAAATCCTAGTAGTCGATGAGTACAGTAAGCGACGTGCGCAGATCGTTGAGATTCTTGAGAAAAATGGACATGATGTCGAAGGGTGCTCGACCACCCAGGACTTCATGGTAAAAATCGATGAGGACACCCCGGAACGACTGGTACTCGATGTTCCGACCTGGCGGAACGGGAAAGCCATTTACCAGTACTTCCAATTGGGGAAGAAACTTGAAAAAATCCCTATTCTGTTCTATAATTCGTATGAAGGTTTTTCCTTTGATGGTACACGGGCCCCACACGAGAATGATCGCATTCTTCACGAACCGACAAAAAGTGAAGACATAGGTACCGCACTCGAACAGGCTGCCTGATAGCGGGGTTTGGGGTTTTGTGTTGTTTTTTTGATCGGCCCCCCGCAGTTAACAGGCCAGCATGTGAGATCGGTAGTTAGGGATATCGGATGACGTCGCGCAAAAAAGCGGGTATTGTGTTTGCCGACACCGATAACGGTGGCGTTATCCACGTGGCCAATATAAAAGGCGGCGTGGGTAAATCGACCGTTGCCACGAATCTGGCCTCGGCACTCTCAAAACGAGGGCCAACCCTGGTCATCGACCTCGACGTACAGGGAAGTGCTACCCACGCTTTCGGGAAGGAGCCCGAAGGGGTCAATTCCTCATCGTGGGAATTGTTCCGCAGGCGTTTTTCGCCACAGGAATCGGGTCTTGCCTCTCCGGGAAAAACAAGTCCGCTCCGGAAGGGTCTCGAGCGAATGGAGGCCTCCCTGGTTCCCGGAATTGTCGGAAAGGGCAACATCAGCTCAATCCGGATCAAGGTGCAGCCATGCTTGGATCTCGTTCCCGCAAACAATGCCCTGTTCAATTCTACGCGTAACCACCATCTCAAGAATTTTCTTTTCAATCTTTCCCTGTATCGAAACTATTACAAGTACGTCGTTATCGATACCCCTTCAGTCTGGAACAAAATAACGCAGGAACTTTACCGTGCCTGTGACCTCAACCTGATACCGGTAACCCTCAATGCCCTTTCCACCCGGAGCCTTCGGGACTACCTGACGTCGGTAAAGAATCTCGCTTCTCGTAACCCCAATGTTCGTGTTAGAATTGTCAAGAATGAGGTGTTCGGGACCCGGCAGTCGAAAATTAAAGGCAAAGCCCGGACAATGAGCGAGAATCGGCGTTTCCTCGAAAACCTCTGTGAACAGGTCATGATTCACAGCGAAAGTGGTGTCTCGTTTCTGCCTCAGAACATGATGTTCGACCTGGAAATCCCCGAGTCCTCGACCGTCCGCGATGCTCAAGATGAAGGAATGTCGGTTCTCGATTTCAAGCAGTATTCACAGGTTTCCAAGGCTTTCGATGAACTTGCCAAGCGGGTGCAGTATGTTTTAAACACCGCGGGGCGCGCCAATCGCCTGAATGCATTGGATCGGCTGATCAAAGCTGGCTCACCGGTAGTCAGGGCGGCGGCAGCATGTCTCGCTCTGCTTGCCCTTCTTGCCAATACTCCGGTGAACCATGCCAATCCGCCGCGGCCCGTAGCACCACAGCAGCTTGCCGAGTCTTCGTATGGATTTCTCACGTATATAGTCGAGGAAGGTCATTCCATATACCGGCTGGCAAAACACGCCATTTGTCATTTCAGGGCGATGGTCCCGAGCAATGAAGAAATCAGCAATTATGTGCTGGAGACTGTGGATATTTACAATAAGACCAGGCTGCCGGGAGAAGAGCGAATCGAGAATCCCAATCGGATTTCCGAAGGAATGAAGATCACGTTTTATCCTCCTGCGAACCTGCATAATCCCTGGGAAAAGCAGCTTCTGCCGGTTTATCATTTTTTCACGGGACTGGTGGAAGACTCCCTTTCGTACGTGACGGGAGACTGGTGTGAGCGAGGGACCGGCGGAGGGCAGCCTCATTATGGTATCGATGTCGCCTCTGCGCTGGGCGCCGAGCTGGTCACGCCTGTCAGCGGGACAGTATACCTTCGCAACAGCCGTTCTGGTGGCCGTATGCTCGCTATCGAGAATAATGGAACAGCACTGATCTATGCCCATTTGGACAAACGGTATTTCCGAAGTGGCCAGAAAGTCAAACGCGGCGATATCGTCGGAACTGTCGGCATGACCGGAAGGACCAGCGGCCCTCACGTGCATATCGCCTACGGTATCCGCAGTGCTGGTCGACGGGGGTTGCGCCTGGGAAAACACTACTATCGGATTACCGACCCCAAGCTATTCTTTTATCGCCGGGAATTCGAGTCGAGCCTCTCTCAGATAAACCCCTGACCTTCTTACCAGCCCGTCTTATCCCCGGTAACGCGCCTGCTTGAACTATCGACTTCGCGTTTCTCGGCGCACTCCCGGTAAGGTTTCGCTCCAAGCAGGCGAAAGAAATATCGCATGCGGTTAATAAGTTCTATTTTTGTTGCAGCAGCTGTTCTGCGTGCTTGCGGGTTATTTCCGAGTCTCCGCCCAGCATCCGGGCGATTTCTTGGATTTTTTCCTCATGCGAAAGACGCTTGATTTCCGTAACGGTGCGATTGTGCTTGGCGTGCTTGTATACGGAATAATGGTGGTTGGCCTGTGAGGCAATCTGATGGAGATGGCTGATACTTATGACCTGGTGCTTTTGGCTGAGTGCAACCAGCGCATTGGCAACTTCCCGGGCCAGTACACCGCCGATCCCGGTATCAACTTCGTCGAAAATAAGCACTGGAACACGATCGTGTCCGCTCACAACCGTCTTGATCGCCAGCATAAGCCGGGAGATTTCACCTCCCGATGCGGTTTTGGCTAATGGCAGAAACGGTTCACCAGGATTGGTGCGCACGAGAAACTCCAGTTCTTCGAGGCCCTGTGCAGTGGGTGACTCAAGCGGCCGAAGCGCTGTTTTCCAACTCCCGCCTTGGAAACCGAGTTTCGCCATCTGCTTGCTGATTGCGGAGTCGAATGATTTGCATGCCGTCTCCCTGGCCTTGCGCAAAAGTAGCCCCTTCTCCTCTGTCTTGGTACGGGCGGATGCGGTTTCCTTCTCGAGAAGATTGCGGTCTGCGGTGGCGTTTTCTATGGAGGACAGCGCATTCTCCAGATCTTTCTGCTTCTGGAGCAGATCCTCAACCGAAGCGTTGTACTTGCGTTTGGTTTTTTGAATGGCGGCCAGTCTGCTGTTGATTTTTTCTATTCTGACCGGGGCATCGCTTTGCTCAAGAGCGCCTGCATATGAACCACAAAAGGTTTCCAGTTCGGAAAACGTCTGTGAAGCATTTTCGATATCGTTCATCCAGGCTTGGGCAGAGGCATCGTACCTGGCGAGTGTCTCGAGCTTTTTTCTGATTTGCGAAATGCTTCTGTTGACGGCCTGCGGTCCTTCGGATAAAATGCCGACAATGCCTGCTGCGCATTCGGCGCGTTCAGCGCTGGATGACAGCAGTTTCAGTTCCTTTTCAAGGGTTTCTTCTTCACCGGCTTTCAGATTCAGTGAGGAGATTTCGTGATGCTGGAATTCGAGGAAGTCCCTGCGCTGGCGCAGCTCTTCTGCCTGCTTTATGTGCCGGTTCAGCTCTGCCTGTTTTTCCTCGAGTTTGCCAAAGGCCGATCGGTATTCGGCCAATGTCCCGGTAACTCCGGGCAGTCCGTTTACTATGTCATAGGCGGCTTCTGGTCGGAGAAGCGACTGATGCTCGTGCTGGCTGTGGAAATCCACCAGACGGTCACCAATTTCTTTGAGAAGAGAAAGTGGAACCGGCGTACTGTTGAGTTGCACGCGGTTTCGTCCCGTTAACGAAATAACTCTGCGTACAATCAGCTGATCGTCTTCCAGGGCGATATCCGCTCGATCGAGAAGGTCCGATAGACGCTCCGATACCCATGACAATTCAAAAATCCCGGTAACTTCGGCTTCCTCAGAACCACTCCGCACCATTTCCGATGAGGCCCGGTCTCCGAGAAGGAGTCCGATCGCCCCGATAAGAATGGACTTACCGGCGCCGGTTTCACCAGTGAATACCGTGAACCCGTCGCGAAATGTTACGCGAAGGTCTTCGATGAGTGCGAGGTTCTTTACCGAAAGTTCCCGGATCATGTTATTGATTATCCTGTTTTTTCAGGCCACGACTCCAGTCGAGTTTTGTCCGGAGTAGTTCAAAATAGGTCCGACTCGATAGCCGCATCAGATTCGTGCGACACGTTGCACGCCGAATAATGATCTCATCGCCTCCGTAAAGCGTTTCGGACTCCAGCCCATCGGCACTCAACATGCCGGTGGGACCGCCAAACCGTACGAGCAGGCGGATCGGCCGGTCAGAGGGCAGGATCATGGGACGTTCGGTGAGTGAGTGCGGACATATCGGAGTAAGTAAGAACGCATCGACATCGGGCTCCACGATCGGGCCCCCTGCAGCCAGCGAGTACGCGGTCGATCCTCCCGGGGTAGCCAGTATCACTCCGTCGGCCTGGAAATCGGTGATGTAATGATCTCCGTGCCATGCGGCGATCGAAACGAGTTTGGGCTTATCGTGTCGGTTAATGAAGATGTCATTGAGCCCGCGGAGTAACCTCTCTCTGCGCCCCTCGCGATACAGCTCTGCTTCGATGACCATGCGTTTGACGAGTCGGTACTCACCTTTGGCCATTCGCTCAAGCGAAGCAATTGTCTCCTCCGGAGCGACATCGGTCAGAAACCCGAGGCCGCCGAGGTTCACTCCCACGACCGGCTTGGCGGAGAAGCCCGAAAGGTGCACTGCCGATAGAAATGTTCCGTCTCCTCCCAGGGAAAGGAGTGCCTGGCTCTTCTGAAGAAAGATATCTTCGGTAATTCGTGGGATTTGAGGGTCATCGAGCATATCATGGAGCCCGGGGTGAATATGAACCTCGATGGGGCGATCCTGAGCCCACGACAAGATCTTCCGGGTCAGATCATGTATAAGTGAAGACCCTTTAAAGGCAACGATTCCCACGGAAAGAATAGGATCCATGCATACTCCAGTACAGTTGAGATGAAGAGCCTTATCGGGCGTGTTCATCTGCGTCACGCATCGAGACGAGTGAATTACTCGCGAAGAGACTTGAGCATTTTCTCGAAATCCGGCCACCTGTCGTAGAGCTTCCCGGTCGCTATCGTTGTCGTTCCTCGACACTTGAGACCGCAGATAGCACAAGCACCATTGATCGATGCCGATAATTCTTCATTCAGATCGAACCCGTCTCCTTCTTTGGAACCATCAACCACGAGGCCATCGGGCATTTCTCCGTGACGTGTTCCCGTACGCTCCAAAATAAGTGCAAGTTGGTCAAAAGTGGAAGGGATATCTCGGCGAAGGTCTTCGAGACCGCGGAAGACCGATTGTCCTTGGGTGAATGCAGCAATTATCATCATCGCCGGCAGCTGGTCTACGAAGTGAGATATGGGGCGACAGTTTGTCTTGCGGGTCGCAAGTTGAAAATGCTGTAACTGAACCATGCCTACTGCGCCAAATGATGTCGTTCCCGTTTCCTGTATGGCCGGTTTGCAACCCATCTTGCGGATCAAGTCCAGGGTACTCGTTGCCCATGACTCGATTGGAACGTTATTGATAACCAGAGCTCCCCGCTGTACCAGCGCTTTTGCTGCAAACAGCAACGATGCCAGCGAAGGGTCTCCAGGCAAAGATACTGTCTTGACTTCAGAGGGAGGTCTTCTGAAGTCGGCATTGAGCATGTAGCTGACACTTTCCTCGGTCTTTTTCTTCTTGGCAAGAAATCGCATTCTTTTCTGAAGCGGGTCGTTTTCGTGTTGTACTCCCTGTTGCCGGATCTGTAATTCGTACCCGAGAGCCGGAAGTACGTGCCGAAGGGGAGAGGCAAAACCATACTCGACTTCGAATGAGATCCTGCGTCCCAGCCCAAGGGCAAGGCCCAAAACCGAATAGATAGTCTCCGGTTCGATCGGCCCGCGCGGTTCTCTCTGCCGATCGGCCGCTTTCACGCTCAGGCACACGCTGTTCTCTGTTCGTTCTATTTCCAGCTCACAACGAAGCAGAGCCGCTTTTTCCTGCCAATTCTGCACCCGCTCTTCGGAAAGCCCCTGGAATTCGACGCGTATGCCTTGTCCGACCAGAAGAAAAAAACAGAAGTCACGATAGGGGATATGGTCATCGGCAAACCTGATGGTCGCCTTCTCTGCAGCTTCTCTGGGTCGCAGAAAAACCGTTTGTTCCTTTCGCTGGACCTCCAGAACTGTACCGAGAAGCTCATTCCACCGGTTGAGTTCGGGCGACTCGGGGACGGGGCTTACCTCTATGCCCTCAGGACAACGCGTTGCAAGAAACGCCGACAGAATGTAGGGCCCGGTGGCCGACGGCAGGTCCACCGACCCACGCACTTCACGACTACGATGTATTTCCAACACGGTATTCCTACCTTTCACGAGCGGTAAATCCCAGCCGGTTGAGAAGCTCCACTGCGCTTCGTGCGTCGGCGGGAGTCTCGAATGCGAGCATGAGTGTGCCGCCTTCGCCTTCACGGACTTTCACTACTTCGATGTCTTTGATGTTGATGTTCTGTTGAGCCAGTGATGATGCGATTTCCGCGATGACACCTGGCGTGTCCCGAGTGATTACGAGGATTTCACTCAATGGAGTGAGGAACCCCTTGCCGTTATGGGGAAGCTCGTTTCGGGTCGCAGCCGCGGCGTAAAACTCATCCTGCAGATTTCCCTCCGATAGAAGTTTCTTTTTGAATCGGTGCAGATGCTGTACCAGTTGGTCAAGTACTGGTTCGATACTCTCCCGGTTGGTCGACAGAATATCATGCCACATCTGATAGGGCGCCGAGGCGACTCGGGTAAGATCGCGAAATCCGCCCGCTGCAAACGAGAGTGTCCCGGGACGTTCC
>JBEPYC010000125.1:0-10303 GCA_041641555.1 Chitinivibrionales bacterium
GTTCAGATCGGTATGTGCCTGCTGTCCCCCGTAAACACCTGGTTGGATCACTGGAGATGCCATTCGTCCGGCTAATCAGACACAAGAGGGATTCTGCCGGGAGTTCCTTCGAAGGTTCCGTGTTGTCGGTCTTAATCGCGTATGAATTCTGGAGGGAATGCAATGGAAGGCTATAATCTCGTGAGCCTGATGGGCATTTTTGTGCTTATCGGGATTGCCTGGTTGTTTTCGACTCACAGAAAGAGAGTCAACTGGCGGATAGTTTTCTGGGGAACCGGTATTCAACTGGGCATTGCGCTGATGGTGTTCGTGGTTCCCGCCGGTGCGAAAGTGTTTCTTTTTGCAAATGATGTGGTCGTGAAGATTCTCCAGTCGGCGACCGAAGGCGCCAGGTTTGTGTTCGGTCCGCTGGCGGTTTCGCCGGGCGCTGAAGGGTCGCTTGGGTTCATCCTGGCTTTCCAGGGGCTTCCCACGATCATCTTCTTTTCCGCTCTGGTCGCAGTGCTTTATCACTATGGTATCATGCAGATGGTGATCCGGGGGTTTGCCTGGGTTTTCAGTAAAACGATGAGAACCTCGGGAGCGGAGTCTCTGAGCGCTGCATCGAACATCTTTGTCGGAGTGGAATCGGCCTTTACCGTTCGTCCGCATCTTTCCGATATGACCCGTTCAGAGTTGTGTACGATTCTGACGGCAGGTATGGCAACGGTGGCTTCAAATGTTCTGGCTCTCTATGTTTTTATTCTGCAGGGGCAGTTTCCCACGATCGCCGGTCACTTGATTTCGGCCTCGCTGCTCTCCGCACCGGCAGCGCTCATCATGTCAAAGCTTTTTCTGCCCGAGACAGGCTCTCCCAAAACGCAGGGCGAAAACATCCGGGTTCATCATACCAGAGAGAACAATGTCTTCGAGGCGGTCATTAACAGCGCCAATGCGGGGGTACGAGTGATCGCCGGGATCGTGGCACTTCTTATCGCGGTTCTCGGCCTGGTGGCGCTGCTTGACATGGTTGTCGGTGGAACTGGCGAGTGGATCAATTCCCTTATGGGAATATCACTTGACTGGAGTTTCCGGGGTCTTCTTGGCTATCTGTTTTATCCCTTTGCCATAGTTCTGGGCATACCACCTGCTGATGCCGCAGTAGCGGGAAGAATAATCGGAGAGCGGCTCGTACTCACCGAAATCGCCTCCTACAAAGATCTTGCAGCAGCGCTGGAAGCCGGCACTTTTCAGTATGGGCGCTCGGCGGTGATTGTTACCTATGCCCTCTGCGGTTTCGCTCATGTCGCTTCGATGGCAATTTTTGTCGGAGGCGTTTCGGCCCTCGCACCCGGACGAACCCGAACCCTTTCCAAAGTGGCGTTTCGAGCCCTTGTTGCCGCAACTTTCGCCTGCCTGATGACTGCATGTATTGCGGGGACATTTTACAACGGCGAATCGATACTGCTGGGGTGAGTTCCGACTGGCGTGGGCGAGTCTGCCGGGTGCGGTCCTTTTTTCGTGGCGCCACTTCTGCTCCTGGGCTGCCCCTTCCCTGGTAGAACCACCAGCATATCTGGTTTATTACCATTCCTCGATACTCCAATTGACTCTCTGTTTCCTAATAATCTATATTTGATTAATTTGCCGGAATGGCTGTGGGCCGTTTTGGTGGCATCGTTTCGGAGAAGTGCATGGTAATCGCAATCGATGGTCCTGCGGGATCGGGAAAAAGCTCGACTGCCAGGGAAATCGCCCGTCGACTGGGTTTTGTTCACCTGGATACCGGGGCCATGTATCGCGCGATTACACTCAAGGGCCTTCGGGCGGGAGTGCACTACGAAGACACGGCTCGGCTGGCGGCGATGATGCAGTCGACGGAAATCCGGTTCACGGGTACGCCACCGAACATGCAGGTATGGATGGATGGCGAAGATGTATCGGAGGCGATTCGGAGTGATGAAGTCACCAGGAGTGTTTCCGATTATTGCAAGCCCGATGTCGTCCGACGGGAACTTGTATCCCAGCAACGAGAGATCGGGGCGGCACAGGCGGTGGTGACAGAAGGACGTGATGTCACGACGGTGGTATTTCCTGAAGCTGAGCTGAAATTTTTTATGACGGCAAGCCCCGAAGAACGGGCCCGGCGTCGCCAGAAAGATTTCGCGAAACTCGGGGTGGAAAAGAGCCTCGATGAGCTTGTCGAAGAGATCAGGGCGCGGGATCACAAGGATTCGACCCGCGATCACAGCCCACTTCGCAAAGCCGAGGACGCCGAAGTGATCGATACGACCAGAATGAACTTTGAAGAACAGGTTTCGTATATAGTAGATCGTGCTGCGACGCTGAGACGCTGAACGTAGTCTGCCATCCGGCTTTTCGATTCGAAAGGCCGGTTATTTCGGTAGAATGCTTTGGTGTCCGGTGGAAACGCAGCCAACCCATTTTAAACCTTAACCCATTGTTGAGAGGCATTCATGGCCCAAGAAGCAGTTGAACAGAAACAGTACGGCATCGACGCCGGCGGAAACCAGGTTGATCTTTCTGAATTTGAAGAAAGTTACTATCGCCCGGGCGAAATAGATGAGAAGCTCGAAAGCTATGGGCCGGGACTCGCTGATCTCGAAGACGGCAAAGTTGTCAAAGGTAAGATTCTTCGTGTGACAGATCGCGAAGTTGTTGTTGATGTCAACTACAAGTCCGAAGGAGTGATTCCTCTCGGTGAGTTCAAGAATGCCGAAGAAGTGAATCCAGGTGATGAAATCGAAGTGTTTCTCGAGCAGGCCGAAGACAGCGAGGGTCAGGTGTTGCTGTCCAAGTCTCGCGCCGATTTTCTCCGTGTCTGGGACAAAATCTACACTTCCTATGAGGCACAGGAACCGGTCGAAGGACAGGTGCTTCGACGGATCAAAGGTGGACTGGTGGTGGACCTTTTCGGCGTGGATGCGTTCCTGCCGGGTTCGCAGATCGATCTTCGTCAGATCCCCGATATGGATCGCTTGATCGGAGAGAAGTTCGAGTTCCGTGTAATCAAGGTAAACAAAGTGCGGCGCAATATCGTTGTTTCTCGTCGTGTTATTCTCGAAGAGGCTCGTCAGGCGATGCGCGAGAAGGTACTTGCCGATCTGGAAAAGGGTCAGATTCGCGAAGGAACCGTCAAGAATATCACCGATTTCGGTGCCTTTATCGATCTGGGTGGTGTCGATGGACTTCTGCATATCACCGATATGTCCTGGGGACGTGTCAACCATCCTTCGGAGATTGTCGCACTCGGGGACAAGCTCAAAGTCAAGGTGCTCGATTTCAACGAGAACAAAGAACGTATCTCCCTTGGGCTCAAGCAGCTCACCGAGCACCCGTGGAAAGGGATCGAAGACAAGTATCCGGTGGCAAGCCGCGTGCGTGGAAAGATCGTTTCGATTACCGACTACGGTGCTTTTATGGAGCTGGAGAAGGGGATCGAAGGGCTCATTCATATATCAGAGATGTCCTGGACCGAACACATCAAGCATCCTTCGAAAATTGTCGGTATCGGGGACATTGTCGAAGCAGTGGTGTTGAATATCGACAAAGAAAACCAGAAGATTTCTCTTGGATTCAAGCAACTTCAGCCAGACCCCTGGGAGAATGTCGACCAGGAATTCCCTCGCGGAACTGTGGTCAAGGGCAAAGTTCGGAACATCGCGGCCTTCGGTGCCTTCGTGGAGCTTAAGGAAGGTGTCGATGGGCTGGTGCATATTTCCGATATGTCGTGGACCAAGAAAATCAACCATCCTGGTGAGATCCTGAAGAAAAACGATGAAATCGAAGTGATGGTTCTCAATGTGGATCTGGAGAAACGTCGGATTTCCCTGGGAATCAAGCAGTTGACTGAAGACCCCTGGAATGAGCTGGCTCGTCAGTTCGCCGTTGGTACCGAAGTCGACACTGAAATCGTTCGAATCCTTGATCGTGGCGTGGTGGTTAACCTTACGCCTGATGTCGAAGGGTTCATTCCGGTGGGGCAGCTCGGTCAGGAACTGAGCCATCCGTCGGATGCCTACAAGGTTGGCGATACCTTGCCTGCCGAAGTAGTCGAGTTCGATGCCGAAGGGCGCAAGATTGTCCTCAGTGTTTCGGAGTATTTCAAAGACAAGGACGGCGAACTACAGGAATTTTTCGCCAAGTATCCTGTGAAGGGAGCCGAAAGCGCTGAGGAAGAAGCCAAAGAGGAAGCCACGGAAGAGGCCAAAGAGGCTCCTGCCGAGGAGGCATCCGAAGAGAGCGCCTCTGAAGAAGAGACCAAGGAGTAAGCTCCCGAGCGAACTTATTCCGGCAAACCTCTGGTTAGAAACGAGATCGGCTGCGAGTATTTCGCGGCCGATCTTTTTTGCTATATGTCACGAAACTACTCTGGGATCGGGAGTAGGTGTGCCACCGTCCGCAATGGACAGCCTCGCTTAAATGTTCCCGGTAAGAGCCTGATCGAATGCAAGTGCGGCCAGACCGGCCAGCATCTCGAATTTCAGGACTTTCGAGATCGATCCAACCTTTTGGGGCCATTGCGGGGAGAAGAGGTGTCTGGCCCAGAACAGGTGAAGCGGAAGGACTCCCAGAGCAGCGACAGCCGCGTAGGCCCATCCGAAATGCCCCAGGACTCGGGGGAGAAAAACAACGAGCAGGTAAGATGCGGCAATAAAAAAGAGCAGGGTTCGAAGAACCGCGTAGGGGAGTGACGCGGATGTCGTGAGCTTTTGAGCCCGGTCACCTTTTTGATCCTGGATATCTTTGGCAATCTCCCGGCACAGATTCAGGAGCAATGCCAGGAGTGCGGGCAGGTATACGCGATGCATAAGCGGTGTGTTCATCGCGCCAAAAATGATCGGATAGGCCACAAGCACACTGACCAGGAGGTTGCCCATCAGGGGGGTAGCTTTGAACCATGCGGCATAAAGCAGAAGAAACACCATGGGGAGCATCGCGCCGACAAAGTGGGAGGGCGAGACGACCAGAGCGCTCAGAAGACCGGTAATGACGAGAACGATTGCAAAGACAAGCGCGTCTCGGGGAGATATGTCCCCCCTGGGCAAGGGGCGATCCGGGTGACTGAGACGATCGGTGGGGATATCGAACAGATCGTTTATTACGTTACCGAATGCTGTTGCGGCCATTCCCGCAAGCACCAGAAGAGCGATCTCAAAGCCGGGCTGTGCCGATTGTCCAAGCCAGAGTCCCAGACCCACCCCGAGCCCCGTCATAACGACATTACTAAGACGGATAATACGAAGGTAGGGACCAACCGGAAGAATCATAGGGCATGTGTGAGAAAATGGTATTTTGAGGAGTAGGTACGATGAGGGTCAATATACTTTGTTGGAGTTCTTTTGGACATTCAGTGGATTCCCATGGAGGTAATGTGACAAAGAAGGGTAAGTGGATGTTTTTTGCTGCCGTGACTGCTATCGGTCTTGCACTCGATGTTTTTACGAAGCAGCTTGTAATCAGAAATCTTCAGTATGGCCGCCCGGTCGATCTGATTGGTGAGTATGTGCAGTTCCTTTTTGTATATAACAAAGGCGCGGTGTTCGGGTTTAACCCGCAGCGTTTCATTCCCGGTATTCCGGTGCATATTCTTTTCGCGGTGTTTACCGCAATCGCAATTACTATCCTGCTGGTGTACTACCGAAGAGTGCCGACGGAAGATCGTGTGTCTCGATGGGGCGTGACTCTGATTATGCCGGGGGCACTGGGAAATCTCTCCGATCGTATTCTTCATCCCGCCGACGGGGTGGTGGATTTCATCAGGGTCGGGATTTCTGAGCGCCTGTACTGGCCTATCTTCAATTTTGCCGATATCTATGTTACCGTGGGTGTCGCACTGCTTCTTTACAGTTTCTACCTCGAAGAAAAGCGGAGGGGGCAGGAAGAAAAAGAAGGCAAGGATGGTTCATCGTCCGATGAACCGGAGTCTTCGGCCAGTCAGCATCCGGATAAATCCACTTGAGCGCTGTGCCTTCGCCGAAACAGATCACCATAGAATCCCGCCAGAGCGGCAAGCGCCTTGATCAGGTAATTGCGGAGCTCTACCCCGAGTACTCTCGAAGTCATCTTCAGAAATGTATCGATAAGGGGTTCGTGCTTCTCAACGACACAGCTGCGAAGAAAAACACGCGTGTTGAAGATGGGGCACGGCTGACTGTTATCGAGCATGAACTTCGGCGGTCATTTCTCCCGCCGCTTGTAGCCGAAGAAATCGATCTGGATGTTTTATACGAAGATGCCGATATGCTGGCGGTCAACAAACCGGCGGGAATGGTGGCCCATCCGGGCAGCGGCAATCGAGAAGGGACCCTTGTCAACGCGCTTCTTGGCCGCAACGGGAATCTTTCTACGGGGAGTGCCTGGGACCGCCCCGGCATCGTGCACCGCCTGGATAAGGAAACCTCGGGGGTGATGCTCATCGCTAAGACGAATGTGGCGCATGAGCGGCTTTCCACCATGTTTGCGGTGCGGAAAGTCAAAAAACATTACCTGGGAATATGTCTGGGTGAGCACCCCAAAGAGATGGGGCGAATCGAAGGGCCGATTGGGCGACGGCGGAATGAGCCGGTGAAACTCAGCATTCGAAAGGGTGGCAAGGAAGCGATCACTGAGTATGAGCTTCTGGCCTTCGAGGCCGGAATTTCGGCCGTGCACTTTCGTCCGCTCACCGGACGGACACATCAGATCCGGGTCCACTGTTCATCGAAGGGATTCCCTATCGTGCGCGATAGTTTATACGGAGATGAAAACGTGAGGCTTTTGCGTGTTCCGCCGCTTGAACGTCCGTTCGTGCACAAAGTGCTCAAGTGCTTTCAGCGCCAGGCCCTCCACGCTTACGCAATCCAGTTCACCCACCCGGTTACCCATGAGCCCATGAGCCTGAAAGCGCCGTTGCCTTCGGATTTTGTCTCTGCGATAGATTTGCTGGATGGGGTGCGGGAGAAGCTCGAAGGTATTGGATAGGAGTGGGCACGGCATTCAGGCACTTACCTCGCAGCACATGCATGAGAGAATTACAGTTCCATTTCTGACGACAAAGACGAGTACTGTCTCGATGTACCCCAGACTGGGTACGAAGTGAGTGTCGTACGAAATCCTGGAGTGTGTCCTGCACGGTAAACCTCGTGAAGAGTTGATCGGCCAGGCGCTAATTATTCACGATCATGCCGATTGAAAAGACAGTCATGAATGCGAGCCACAGGTAGAGAATGAAATTATTGAGGATGGTTTCCGAGACCGACTGCCGGTGCTCTTCGCTTTGGGCGCGCTGAGCTTTAACCGTTTTCACGTGTTTTACAACAGAGTATGCGGTCCAGGAAAGGAATACGACGCCTGCGATTTTCACGAGTACGGTAGCGAGGTCCATGGAGTTCCTTTCACTTATTCGCCCGGTTGCTGTTCGGGTGGTTTTTGAGGGAGATTCATCTTTATTGCTCTGAGCCGGCGTGTGGAGATTTCAGCATCATCCCACAGTACCGCGAATTCATAATCGCCTTCTTCGGGCAACGGAAGGCCATTGATATTGCCACCGATCTCAACCACCGCACGACGGTCTTCGGGGCGTTTTACCTGCCATGGCGGAAGTTTCATCGAGAAGCTGCTGTTTTCTTTGCGGAATTCCAGTTGCAGCTTGCCATCCCGGGCGACATCCGTCAGCGATATGTACACCGCACAGTTGCCGTGCTTGGAGGGAAACGAGGGGGCATTGATAGAGCTGAATGTCCCGGAGAGGATGCTTTTTCCCGTGTGTGCATCGCGGTAGTAGTAATCGCAGATAATCATGGCAAGTACAATTGGTTTCATGGTGCTCCCGGGAAATAATTCCTGTGTGCTCTCGTATCTATGCTTAGAGACTGAATCGATGAAAAATACATCGTTAGTGATTTCCGGGCCGAAATGAAACAAAAAACCCTTTTTTACTTGCTCCGTTCTTCGTTTTAACCTCATAATACGTACCATGAATCGAATTTGGTGTACACTTTTTGTGGTTGTGCTGGCGGGACACGTTTTCGCGGAATCGATGGTGTTTCCTCCGTATGGGCATTCCTACGGGATCAGGAAAGCCACTCCCAAGCACCTTTTCATGTTTTTCGGGCCGTTTGCGCAATTCGACGATCCACAGGGGTTGGCCACGGCGAAAATGATCTCCCGTGATGATCCCGAGAAACGGGGAGATGACGATGAGGTCGTGGTGTATGGCGTCAATTCCGGGAATCATCAGCTGATTTATAATACCAGCATGTGGACGTTGGCCAAATACGGTAAAAAAGGAAGCGGCAAGGGAGAATTCCTCTTTCCCAAAGGGGTCGCAACCGAACCCAGCGGCAATGTTTATGTAGCGGATTACGGCAACAATCGGGTCGTACACCTTTTCAATCCGAAACGCGAAGTCGAATGGGTACAAGCGTTCAGCGGGAAGTCGGCCAGCGATCCCGGGCTGAAAAAACCAGTGCAGGTCAGTCTCGATATCCCCGGTAATGTCTATGTCAGTGACAGTGGTAACGGAAGAATCGCGGTCTTTTCGGGGAAGGGAAAACTTCTATGGTCTCTGGGAACGGAGTTTTTCGAAAACGGCCCGGGCGCTCTGGCGGTAGCCGATGGACGGGATAAGTGGTCCCGGTTCAACAACGACCGATTTCTATTCTGTGCGGATAAGAACGGCCGAAGGCTTTGGAAACTGGGACTCGACGGAAGTGTGAAGGGTTCGGTGATGCTTCCTGAGGATTTCCGTGCCGGCTACGCCGCGGTCGACTACTATCACAGCGTCTGGCTAACCGACCAGACCAATCATGTTATCCTCAAGTACGACCGCAGCCTGAATCTGCTTGAGGTCTTCGGTTCGCACGGCGATGGAGACTATCAGTTTATCCAGCCGCGGGGTATCGCGATATGGAAACGGTACGGTCAGACGTTCATTGCCGAAAAAAAAGGCGCTCAGTACTACTGGATGGGTACCGACCTGAAGTCATCATCGCTTACCCGGACGTCTTCGGGCCATTTTACGCTCTCGGTCGATGTCACCGATCATAGTTATCTCTCTCTTTTCACAACTCAAGGGAGCGACACACTATTTTTTCTCCCCAGGCGTTCGGTGGCTCCCGGAAAACAGTCAGTCCAATTCGTAGACAGAACAGGCAAGCTCAGGGACCACGCGACGCTTCGTTTAGAACCGACCTATTCTTCGTACACCTACTATCACTGGGACTACGGTATCAAGGTCAAGAACTAAAGGAATGTGCGCATGAAACTGGCCAGGGAGGAGATCGGACGCAAGATTCTTCATATTTTCTCGGGGACCCTGATTCCAGGAGGAATCTTTTACATACCTCTGTGGGTTCCCCGTTTCGATTGGCTTCCCACTCCGCCGGATCCCCGCATCTATCCCGCTTTGATACTGGGTGTTCTAACTGTTATCTTCGTGGGAATCGATCTGATCCGTCTTCATGTTCCCGCGATCTCCAAAATGTTTCTCGCAAGTTTCGGTTCGATGCTCCGGAAAGAAGAGTCACACAAGCTCACCGGTGCTACGTATATCTTTGCGTCGGGTTTCATCTGTTCACTTCTGTTCATGAACCAGCGACATATTGCGGCGATCGTGCTCAGCACTTTTATCTGGGGTGATGCCGTTGCGGCACTGGTTGGGCAGAGTATCGGTAAAATCAAGATCGGGAAGAAGTCACTGGAGGGATCGTTAGCGTGTTTTATCCTCTGCCTGGTGATGTACTATGGGCTCTTTCCGCTTGCCCCCGAACTTCTCGAGTCCTGGGGTGGTTTGCCACCGATATCGCTTGCACTCCTTGGCTCGTTTGCCGTGACTATCATGGAGCTTTTTCCGGTTAAAGTCGGATCGACATTCGAACTCAACGACAACCTGACCGTTCCGGTGGTGACCGGTATTCTGCTCGTGGGAGTACAGCGATTTGTAGTATGACTCAGATCTGTCCGCTCTGCACCGGCTCTAATCCCTGCCACCTGTTTGCTTCCGATTCAAAACGTGAATACTATGCGTGTTCTGCCTGCGGAAGTGTTCATGTCCCCCGGCGCTACTGGTTATCCGATACAAACGAACGCGCGCGGTATGCGCTCCACGATAACAGCGCCGGTAACCCGGATTACGTAAGGTATCTTGGGCGGTACGTCGATCTTGTCGGCATGATTCCTGTGAGCAAACCCAGGATTCTTGATTTCGGATGCGGGGAGGAAGCGGTCCTGACGGGAATGCTCGAAGCGGCGGGGTACGAGTGTGTACCATACGATCCGTTGTACGGTTTGACAAAAGGTTTTCAGGGAGAGTTCGATATTG
>JBEPYC010000126.1:0-10251 GCA_041641555.1 Chitinivibrionales bacterium
TGCGCGGCCAGATGGAAAATCTGCGAAGAGAGGGCGACGGCCTCTCTGACAGCTTGATAGTTTCGGGTGTCGTGCAGCCATAAATGGACACGCGAACCATGTTGATGTTTAAGCCATTCGTAGTTACGTTCCACTCCGGGTCGTGAAAGATTATCGAATATGATCACTTCATTACCGGAAGAAAGCAGCCGGTGAGCCAGGTTTGTGCCGATAAACCCCGCCCCACCGGTAATGAGTGTGCATCCAGTTTCTGTATTGTAAGAGTGCTGAGAAGACCGTTCCACGTTACCTCCTCCCTCGGGGCAAATCCCGGCTTAGTGTTGGCGTGTGACATGTCGGCAAATCAGTGTCGGATATCCCAGACTCTGTGTTTTGAGCTGACTTCGGGCTGTGAGGATTCCTTACCAGGCACTCTGGACAGGTTGGATTCCACCTCAACCACAAAAACAAAGTCGCGCATTTGATTCCCATCTTCGAAAACAAACGGTGGTTTTTCGCTAAGATACCACGAAGCAAAAAACGTAAGTACACCGGTATAGGGATTGGAATGTGCCTGGCGAGTCCCGTATACGTTTTGTCAAAAACTCCGGCCTGATATCCCTGGGCCAAAAGAAGGTCGGCGTAATGCGAACCGATAAAACCGGCCCCCCAGGTGATCAAAACCTTCTCCTTCATTTTTACCCTTTGATGTTGAGGCCATTCTTGTTTTACGCGCCGAACGAAAGGACCGCTCGGATAAGGATCGCAACCGAAACCGCAATTCACGTGCCACAGAGAAGCATCTAAATAGCTTATCGAAAATGAGGGGGTACTCAGCTGAAAGAAACCCGCGGCTCCCAGATCCGATAAAAACTCGTCTTCAAAAATGAGAGTGAAGCAGCGCTGGCAGTTCTCGAAAACGTGAACGATTCAGGAATCCCACCTGAGAAGTGGTTCTCGAATTTAGAAACATGCTGCGGAGGTGTATGTCTCAGGACGAGGTAGCGGGAAACAGACCACGAAAAAGGAGAGCCCTTTCGAGCTCTCCTTTTTCGATAGCATAACTAATGGAATGAGTCTCTTAGAAGAGTACTCCGACGCGAGCTGTATACATAAGTGGAACGTCGTCATCGAGTTCCTGAAGATGGAAACGGGTACCCAGCTCGAGATTCATCTGCGTGTTGGCAGTTCGGAAAAGCTGTGCACCGATCGATGCTCCCGTTGAGAAACCGAAGTTGTCGTCCAGATCAGGGTCGCCGCTGGCAAGATACGCCAGACCAAGTTCTCCACCGATATATGGAGAGACATCTGCGTTGAAAATATAGAGGTTTCCACCGAGATTGGCCGAAGCAAGTACTGCCTGATCAAAATCCGTTGTGGCATCGATGATTCCTTTGATGGCAGCGTGCGGGTTAACTTCCCACAAGTAACCACCATAGAAATTGTATGCCGCTTCGGCATCGACACCGCCAAAAGTTGCCGGACCGAAACCGGCAGCGCCAAGGCGAAGTGCCTGTCGACGGCGCTGGAGATCGTTGACTTCACCAGGTTCGATATTCCCGATATTGTCCTGTTCTCTTCCTGCCTGCGTTTGGTCATCGGGATTCCACCGGTCAGGGGTTTCCTGTTGAGGCTGGCGCGCTTCTCCGGTACTTGCAGCCGTATCCTGTGCAGGATAGTTTTCCTGCTCGATGGTGATGTCGGTGTCGTCCTTTTCCTTTTCACCATGGTTGTAGCCTCCTCCTGCTACTACCAGAGAAGTTCCCAGGAAAATCGCGCCCATTGCTGTCATTAGTTTTCTTGTAGTCATAAGTTACCTCCTTTTGCATACACATCCACGAAACCCTTTCGCGGAAATTCACCTTTTCTACCTGCAAGTGCCATGCCAGAAGGCAGGTGCAGAACTCATCAATGGCTGACGGTCGCGATTCAATGGGGTTGATAACAAAAAAGTAGCAACAGACAAAGTGTCAACAATGGCGGCATGAGCCTGGTTATGCGTTTTCCTACGTAGCAAATCTCTGGTGGGTTTTGTGTAAACTGTGTGGTCTCGGGACCCCGCGCGTTTTTCTGTAAAGGCAAGTGTATTGTCAGTACTATTGGTTCGAGTAAAAAACGCTCAGGGCGCACGTTCCAGGAATGAACAACTCAGGTGATTACAGGTTGCCGGCGGTATTTATTTGGGGGGGTGATCGAACGCGATCCCGGTGAAGTGCGTCATCTGGCTTTCCCGCTGGTCCTGACACAGGGCTAATTATGCCGGTAGCGTTTCCGTCCGGTCACTAAGCATGCCAAAGTTCCCGCCTGGTCAGGGGCCAGTCAAAGCAGGGAAGCGGCGTGCGTCTTTGGATTATGCGTACCCGTACAGGTACAACCGGGATGCATGTCGGTGTGTTCTGGGTCCTCATCAAAAGCGGACAAAAAAATGGAGGGCCGCTTTACCAGCCCTCCGTTCTGCAAATCTCTTCATGAGCAAGTTACTAGAAGAGAACGCCAACACGTGCTGTGTACAGGAACGGATCTCCTTCTTCGAAGTCTTGCAGATGGAAGCGAGACCCGATTTCAAGATTCATCGCGGTAGCAGAACTACGGAAAATCTCAGCACCTACCGATGCTCCAAGGTTAAATGCCCAGGAATCCTGGAGTGGATCCTGCAGATACCCAACACCAACATCAGCACCGATGTAAGGAGCGATGTCACGGTTGAGTGGATAGAGATTTCCGCCAACACCAACTGCTGCCAGAACGGTTTCATCGAAATCGGAGGTCGCATCGACCAGTCCCTTGAGCGCAGCATATGGAGTGAGTTGCCATTGATACCCTGCATAAATATTGTAGGCATCACCCGATACTACATCCCGGAATGTCGCCGGACCAAAACCTGCTGTACCCTGACGAAGATTCTGACGTGTCTGCATCTGATTGGTTTCTATCTCGATGTCAGTATCTTCTCCGTTCATCGTATCCTTATTCTCTTCGTATCCACCACCAGCCACGGCCAGAGAGACAGATACCAGCGAAATCCCGAAAACCTGCGCTAGCTTCTTCGTAAACATAAGGTCCTCCTTCCCTTCGTTTGTTCAGTTACAAAGGCCTTTGTATACTCGATTCTCTTCGGGGGCTTTCCCTTTGAGATCGCGTACCTTTGATTCACCAGAAATAGTGCTGCAATGAACGTGCCGAATGGAGCGCCTGAATTGAGCCAAAAAGGGCAATGTTTCTTTACCGGTGTCGCTCTACGGTCGCATGTTTGTCGAAACTGCGATCATTCTTGGCAAGAATGCAAACTATGAGCCGGAGAAAGTGCGGGCAGTGTTGTTGAACCCGGCCTCGGTGCGCGAGCCTCCCGTCCTGAGCAGTTCGATACTGCCACAGCTGCCGACTCCGGAAAAGAGGACAATTCGGAACTGGATGATTCGAAAAACACCGGTTAAGGCAAAGAAATGGCAGTGCGGGTCAGCACGGGAACCGAATCAACCAAACCACCATAAACCACGGCTTCCCGAAGAGGTGAAACTCACAAAAACCCTTTCGGGCACGCTTTTTGTGATTAACCTGTCTCCGAGTCCATTGGGGACTCCGGACAAACGAAAGGAACGAAATGAATGGAATACATAAATGGCTACAGATTATCGTCATTCTTGCGAGTGGAGGGCAGGGACATGTATTTGACCCGTGCACGACATCATTTTCGGTCTGCGTAAACGGTCATCAGATTCGGCATGAGTTTATGTCGGTCTTTGTACTGCCGGAAGAAGAGCTGCACCTGGAATACAATGAATCACCATTTGATTCCGTTCAGGTTGTCGATCAGAACATGGAAGAAGTATGGCGCCTGAAACGGGGATTATGGTGGTGGAAAGCCCCTGAAACCGCAGGAGCGCACGATCTGGTTGTCCGGCACGATTCAGAGGAAATGAAAATCAGAGTGTTTGTGATGCATCCTCAGAAAAGAATGCGCCGGGGGAATCTGAATGGGTATCCCATAGGTATTTACCCGCATGATGAAGACCTGGCACCACCTCCACCAGTAGGATTTGTGGAGGTCAGTCGGGCAAATGACACTCTTGCGGTTTCGCCTCATTTCAGGCTGGGAGATCTGGTGTGGCGCCCACAACCAGAAAAGAATCAGTATGCAGCGATAACAACCGAACTTTTGATCAAACTGGAGATGGTTCTTTACGAAGTCAACAGAAGTGGGCATTACGCTCCCACCCTTACGATCATGAATGCATACAGGACACCGCGAAGAAATCGCATGACCGGAAATGTCCGTTTCAGCAGGCATCAGTGGGGGCAGGCAGCCGATCTGTACGTGGATGGGGATGGTGACGGAATGATTGATGATCTGAACGGAGATGGGAGAGTCAATGCTGCCGATGCCAGAGCGTTATATGATATCGTGGATGCCCTCGATCGACACCCTGTGCATGGTGAATACGCGGGTGGGTTAGGCTGGTATGACCGAAGCCGGGCTCACACACCATTCATACATGTGGACACACGAGGCGAAGTGATCCGCTGGTTTGGTACTGCCAAGACAAACCAGATGCAAACGGCAAAAAAAGATCGGCGATCCAAAAAGACGAATACATCGGGTGGGATGAGCAGTTCGGGAAAACCCGAGACGTAGTGCCGTGCTCAAAAAATCGAAGCGAGACAAATCGTGGTCTTTGTGGCCCCTTCGCCGCGATATCGCCACCCGACTTCGGAGCCAACTGAGGAGGCTGTTTCATTGCACCTTGTCGGGGTGATCGCCTGAAACAGCCTCTTACGAGCCCCCCCCGTTAATTTACAAAGGCATACATGCCGTCGAGAAACTCCTGAATTTCGGGTTCGAGCTTCTCTGCTTTTTCACGGTCGGTCCAGCAAAGAACCTGGACTGTACCGTTATTGCCTCCGAAATAGTACCCGAAGTAGGTGAGTCGGGAGTCGTTCATCAGGGCATCCATTTTCATGAAATACCCTTTGGCCCCATTGTGTTCTATTTCTTTTTCCTCGAGGACTTCGATCTTTCGTGCACCCCTTTTGAGATTGTTACGCGCAACCTCCTTCAGCATGTCTGAATCCATCGATGAAGAACCCGAGATGATCGTACCAAAACAGGGCGCGGGTTTGTATTCGAACGTATAGTCGGAATGTCGTGACAGGTTTTTATTGAGAAGATCCCATTTTTCTTCCGAAAATCGAAAATTGTACTTACCCGCCGGGTCTTCCACGAGTGACCCGCTAAACCGCGGCGTCTCTATTTCCTTGAGTGTCCCCATTCGTTTCTGATCGATCCGCTCTCGAAGCTCGGGTAGATAGGTGGCCAGTCTCTGACGAGTGAGGCCTTGAAACAGCTTCGAAATCCCCTGGTTGAAACTCATGAATTTTTGACCGACCTCGGACTCCATGAAAGAAAGAATCGATGCCATCTCTTCGGCAGTTAAGGTGGAATCGATAAATCTCTTCGCATGCAGTTTCATTGAATCGGCTGCAAATACATCGTTAAACCATGAATCGAAAACATCGCGATAGGCTTTGTAGTCGGGATTCTGAGAAACCAGTGATTGAACGATCTTTTCTCTCACATCCTCCAGCTGTGGTTCACTGAATATGAGAGAATAGAACTTCTCCTCTACATCTTTCTGACCGGCAAACAGTGTACATACCATGCCTGTCACCAACAGTATTGACAATGGTTTACGAGCCATATCGCCCCTTTCCTCGAACAACATAATGGATACAAATACAGCCTCAGAACGCGCGGTCAATGCCTCTGAGGATGAGTTTCTAAAACGGGTGTATGCGGGTAAAATCGCGCAGAAAATTCCGAGTGTGTATTCGTTTCCTCGACCTGCTTATTGTACAGAGAACTCGTTGGGATTCCAACCCCGGAAAGCCGGATAAACATGTCTTGTTCTCCGCGCCCCGTATTCGCGCCGCATGAGCACCGGTGCTACGGGTAGCCGACGGGGTTAGAGAGCGGGTTGGGGTACACGGGACTTTGGGATCCGAAGGCAACAAACACCTGCACCAGAGCGGAGGGGGCCCGGCAGGGGCCCGGACAGACGCATCGCTGCCTGTAGGGCAAAAGGTGTATTCATATCTGGATCCTGGGGGAGAACTCGAAAGGCGGATCGCCTCTGAAGAGCTGGAGATCAAGATAGCCATGGACGTAGGTTACCGTCAGGCTGTCCCAATTTCATCTTCGCTTGTGCGGAGAACCATCAGTTTTCCCAGCCCTACCATCTCAAGCACATCGAGCATCTCCGGATTGGGGTGCACGATAATCAGAGTGCCATCGAGTTCTTTTACGAAACCGAGAAACTGAACGAGCACAGCTATGAGCGGAGAATAGAAATTGGAATCTCGAGCGAAGGAAACCGCGAGTTTTGCGATCTTTTGATTCTCTATTTTCTCACGAGCAACCTTCTTGAGGGCATTCAAATCTGCTTCGCCGCTGATATCTTTGTTTACCCGAAGAAGGTAATAGTCGTTTTTCTGGGTGAATTCGAAATCCATGTCTTTGGGCGCTCCTTTTCTCCTTCTAAAATTTGCCCGTGGGAGTTTGTAGGCGCACTTTTTCCCATCTCTCTCAGTTCTCAGATAATTTTACATAAATAAATCGCGCAATTCCAGCGAAAACGTACTATATTGTTGTGCCGCAGGCCTAGGTGCTCTCTGGAGCGCTTTCCTCTTGGTTTTTTTCATATCCGGCACCGAATTTGATCGTTTATAGCAACGGATTAATGCCTTATGCTGGAAATAAGAACCGGCTAACCGGTAATGGAAAAAATAATTGGACAGGTCTTGCCGAATAACTATAGAATTCAATCGTAATTTAAAACGTCAACTATAGTCCCATCAGAGGAGGGAACACCATGAAGTTTAACGACGAATACGATGCAGACGAGATCCTCAGAGAGAATGAGGACATGGAAGATGAGATCGACAGAGATGAAGAAGAGATCGATGAACTCGACTTTGAATCAGGAAGAAAAAACAGCTATGATGAGCTTGTGAGCGATCTTGATGAGCCAAACGACCTGATAGAGTAGTCGATTCAGCGGCTTTCTGCATACCAGGTGCAAAAAACCTGAAAGCGCTACCGCCGAAATGGTAGCGCAGAGGTGTGCTGATTTCTGAAGAAAGAATATTCTCCCGATTGCACTGCCATTTGCTTTTCATATCCTTCCGGTTTTCTAATCCCGCTACTTAAAGCAGGTCACTGGCCAGTTCGGCAAGTTCCGATCGTTCCCCTCGTTCCAATGTCACGTGGGCATAGATGTTTTGTCCCTGCATTTTTTCGATGAGGTAGCTCAGGCCATTGGAATGGCTGTCCAGATATGGATGGTCGATCTGGAAAATGTCCCCGGTGAAGATTATCTTTGTTCCTTCCCCCGCTCGCGTAATGATTGTCTTGACTTCGTGTGGAGTCAGATTCTGCGCTTCATCTACAATAAAGCAGATCTTCACCAGACTTCGCCCTCGAATGTAGGAAAGGGCTGCGATCACCAGTTTCTGTTCCTCGAGTAATGCCTTTATTTTCTGGTGCTTGGAGTCTGATTCGATGAACTGATTCTGTATGACACCGAGGTTGTCGTGAAGCGGTTGCATGTATGGATCGAGTTTGGACTGGATGTCGCCCGGCAGGTATCCGATGTCCTTGTTGCTCAGTGGGACAACGGGACGCGCCATGTAGATTTGTCGATAATTGCGCCGAGTCTCCAGTGCTGCGGCAAGCGCAAGAAGTGTTTTGCCGGTTCCCGCTTTCCCTGAAATAGTGACAAGCTTTACCTGGCTGTTCATCAAAGCGCTGAGGGCAAATGTCTGCTCGGAATTGCGGGGCACAATACCATAAGAAGGCACTTTGTCGACCCTTTTCATGGTTTGTGCAAACGGATCGTAGGTTGCAAGCGCGGACTTCTTCTGATTACGAAGTATGAAAAACTCGTTTGGAACCGGTGGGGTACTGAGAGGCACTGTCTCTATATCAAGCTCGAAAGGCGGTTTGTACATCGCTTCAATGATCTCTTCGGGCACATGCTCTTCGGTTCGCCTTCCTTTGTACAGCGTCGATATGTCTCGTACATGGTCTTTCGTATAATTCTGTGCCGTTAACCCAATCGATTTCGCTTTCATGCGAAGATTCACGTCTTTGGTGATCAGAACGACTTGTCGTGACGGATTGTCTCGGGCAAGCAGATAGGAGACGTTGAGAATCTGGTGGTCAGGTTTGTCGGCCGTGAAGCTCAGGGCAATATCCGGATGAACCGGTTGCTCGAGTTTAACGATCACCTTGCCGAGCCCAGGCCCGATCTGCGCCCCGCCATCGAAGAGCTTATCGCCACTGAGACCATCGAGGCTGCGTACGAATTCCCGAGCGTGAAAGTTAAGGGAGTCATTACCCTTTTTGAAATTATCGAGTTCCTCTATAACCGTAATTGGCAAAACAATGTCGTTGTCCTCGAAATTATGAATACAGCTGCTGTCATGAAGAATGACGTTGGTATCCAGAACGAAGATTTTTTTGGTATCGTCGGCCATACTTGGATACTTTCTGGTGTTGAAGCTTATCCGTTTTTCTGTGGTATCAGAATGGCTCTGAGGTATTTCTCTTCTTCCTGAACTTTATCCGTTACCGGCTCCACCTGTTTTAATTTGTCGGGGCGGACCGATTCGGGAAGAAGTGCACACAGGGCCAGAAAACGGGGATGATCCGAAAAATCGGCAGCAAGCGATGCGATGGTGCGTTCGGTGTGTTCCGGCTTGCCCGCCTTATTATAGATGTAACATAATCCGGCATAGGCGTCAAGGTTTCCGCGAGCAGCTGTATGGATGCTTTTTTCAAATCCGCGGAGTGCATCGATGACCTTGCCGGCCCGAAGCAGGGCGCGAGCTGCCATGGATTGAATCTCCGGGCGATTGCTCAGCTCCGAAATGGCCGATTCGGCAAGCTTCTGGGCTCGATCGTATGCGCGCATCTCACAGAGCAGGCGCTCTGCCCGAAGATACGCTTTTATCTTTGCCTCCCTGAAATCGACACTGACCGTCAGCGGGGCTTCCTGCATCCCGATAATCTCTTGAAGGCTTTCTAAGGCCAGGTCAGCTCTTTGGAGCTTTTCCCGGGTGACCGCCAGGCTGTAAAGGACATCCGGACGGTTGGGGCAAAGCTCCAATGCCTCTTCGAGGTGCTGACCGGCGGCTGCGTACTCTCCCCGGTCGTTTTCGACCTTTCCCAGACCCAGAAATGCATGACTGGCAATTTCAGGTGGCACCCCGGAGGGCTTCAGGGCTTCGGTAAACCACCTGTAAGCCTCGTCGGGCTCATGCACCATAAGGTATGAATCGGCCAGCTCTATGGCCATAACGGGATCGGGGGCATCCTGATTGTATTCCTCGAGGAGCAGTCTTATATTGCGCCGGGATTTTTGCTTGACAGTTTCGGTGTCGGCATATCCGTGGTGCTCGATAAGAACTTTGCGGGTTTCCATCGTGAGCCCTGCGCGAAGAGCGCTGAGCATAATCTGCTCATGTATGCGTCTTTCAAATCGCAGATCTGTCCTGTTCGGAAACATTCGTGCCTGCATGAAGTCACTTCCCGTGCCACCAGGCTTTTCATTGCGCACCCAGAGTGCAAAGACGCGATCGGGAGTGTGTGTTTTAAGATCAAGAAGCGCCTTCACCGATGATTCAGGGATAACGTCATCGGCATCCAGCCAGAGGATCCAATCACTCGTTGCATGCTCAAGCGAGATGTTCCTGGCTTGTGAGAAGTCGTCTTTCCAGGTGGTGCGGATTACTGTTGCGCCTTGACTTCGTGCAATGGTGACCGTCTTGTCGGTGGACCCGGTGTCGACGACCACTATTTCATCGGCCACCGGTCTTGCACTCTGCAGACACCGCTCGAGACAGTGCTCTTCATTGCGCACAATCATGCACACGGAAAGGGTATGGTTGCCGGTCTGTTTCACAAATGTAGAAAAAACGGGGTGATTAGGTGTTCTGATCCGGAAAACATGCTTTCTTGAGTGTTTCGCTTAGAGTGTCGAGTGAGAACGGTTTTCGAACATTCGGGATACCCTTGACCCGTTCATCTGTCTGCACGGCATCGGGCGAACCGTTGAGCAATACGGTACGAGCAACCAATGCCGGAAACTCATCGGTGAGTACACCAATAACATCGGTTCCCCCGTTGCCTTCCAGGTGATAATCCAGCAGAAGGAGGTCATAGGGGGATTGGGCTTCTCGTAGCTTTTTGAGCATGCCCGTTCTATCGAGAGCCTT
>JBEPYC010000127.1:0-10170 GCA_041641555.1 Chitinivibrionales bacterium
CTCTCCAGACGTTCACAATGCCGGGAGAATTCGTTGTACTCCTGGATCACGAAGGAAGCGGTTTCATGCAGAATGTTCTTATCGCCCTGCTTTTGTCAGGTACGTTTGTGTATGCCCAGCAGGGCGTTTTGCGGGAGGGGCTGCCGGACTGGTATGAGCGGACATTGTATACGCTCGTTAATGCAGCCCGAATGGATCCGGTGTCATATGGAGCTGCGTATGTGAGTGGAGGCAACCCGGTGCAATCCTACACCGCACGTGAGCCCTTGATGATGCATCACGATCTCAACCGCGCAGCGCGCGCTCATTGCGAAGACATGGTTTCCTGTGGGCGAATGAGTCACACCTCATGCGATGGAACGGAGTTCCAGGACCGTATTAAACGCTATTATGGTGCAAGTAATGCCCAAATGGAATGCGTGGCGGAGTGGTATCAGACTCCCGCCGCCGCACTTTCGATGTGGCTTAATAGTGACATGGGACATCGTGATGCCGTAATGACAGAATGGAATGTCGACCTTGGCTGCGGACATGCGGAGGGGCAGAAACACTACTGGACACTGGATTTTGCCCAGTCAAAGAAAACGCAGAATCACCCGTATTACGGAGGGACCCACCGGTTCTCTTCGTCATCGCAAATCGCCTTCCTTGTAAATTACTCCGATGCATCGGGGGGAGCACCACAGACGGCACAGGTTGTGATCGAAGGAGTGGAAAAGCAGCTGTCCCATATCCTGGGGAGCTCGGGAAAAGGAACATACCGCTTCGAAACCGACCGGAGATCAGCATGCCGAGCGTATTATTTTAAGTTTACTGACAGTAAAGGCGACACATGGAGGCTGCCGGGTACTGGAGAGTACTGGACATTTGGCGAAGGAAGTTGTGAAGACGATTATTCTTCAGATGTGACGATGTCGGCACGTGAGCTGTGGGGAGCAGGAGCATCGTGTTTGATCCGGTACATCCCGGGAGGGGTCATGCTTTCCCGGTCAGGCATTCGCTCGGTCGAAATCGTGTCTGCTTCAGGGAGGATACGTGATGCTGTTGGGAGTTGCGCGGTGCAGAACCACGGTGATAAAACCTTTGTGCCGCTAACCGGCCTGGGTCCATCGATATACGTTCTCAAGGCTGCTACTGATTACGAGCAGGTTGTCTTGAGAGTTGTGGTGCGGTGATTACGGTATTCATTTATGATATGTGGTGCCAGAGGGTTTCGTGCGAAGTTTTGGTTCTCTCGAATCCGGAAAAAGAACCTCAAATATGGGAAAAGCGCATGAGATCGAGTCTCATGCGCCGAATTCCAATATATGGCTTGCGGGAAGTGCTTACCAGCGGGGGGCACGTGAACGCTGTGGGCGTTCGGCGCGAGGGCGAGCTTCGTTCACCGTAAGCGAGCGACCATTGTGCTCTTTGCCATTCAGCTGAGCAATGGCTTCCTGTGCCTGGCTGTCCTGCGGCATTTCCACAAAACCGAAGCCCTTGGACTGGCCGGTGAACTTGTCGGAGATTACGTTTGCCGAGGCGACTTCACCATACTGAGCAAACATTTCCTGCAGTTCATCCTGCGTGACGTTGTACGACAAGTTACCAACATAGATGTTCATAAAAGAACCACCCTTTTCTTCGTGCCACTTTGATTAATTCGCCAAAACCCCGATCAGGCACCGAATCAGGGACCGACGTGCCGGAACACCAGCTTTTTGTATTTCTTTTCAGAGCTTTATCGCCCATTATCTCATTTCACGTTTTTGCAGATGCTGAATGCAATGTATATGCCATAGAAAAACTTGCGGCTGGACATCGGACTACAATCCACGAAGCGATTCTTCCAGGGAAGAACAGATTTCGTCATGGGCCGAATTCGGGACGAAATGTCTCTCGGTGAGAAAGAGGCCGGAATGGATGATACTATTCGACAGGACGGCAAGTTTAAAAGAGGCCTTTAAGCATTTGGTACAATGACACGCTGCTTTTGGATGGGAATCGGCAGGAAGGTAGATGAGAGGCGGAGATGATAACCTTCGGAAACCTGTGCAAATATCATCGGAGAAGCGGTCGAAACTTTCTTGCCGGCATCTGTTTTCTTTGTTTAATTGAGTGATGCCGGTTCTGCCTTAGCAGTGTTACCAATATAATTCGTGCAGCAGTGCTGCAAGTTAAAGAACCGAAGAAAATTCATTAAAATTGGGGCGCTCGACGGTTCTCCAGTGGGGGCAGCTCCCGTCCTAACGGCTTATTAAACATCACGTACCAGGCGAAAGGTAGTATGCTGGGTGGAGCTGTCGGGGGTACTCGATGTGCGGGCAGCGACCCGATAACGGTTGCAGTAGCTGCGATGACAGAGGAATGACCCGCCTTTGATTACTTTGCGATCACCCTCGGGAGGGCCGACCGGATTCATTCGCGTGGCATGCATGTGGTAGGTCGAACTCCACCAGTCATTGATCCATTCCCAGGCGTTTCCGGTTATCGTATAGAGATCATACCCATTGGGGGCGAAGCTGTCTACGGGAGCGGTCCCGATAAACCCGTCTTCACCGGTGTTATGGTGCGGAAAGTCTCCCTGCCAGATATTGCATCGATGGTGGTTATCGGGAACCAATTCACTGCCCCACGGATAAAGCTCCTGTTCCAATCCACCACGGGCCGCATACTCCCACTCGGCTTCGGTAGGAAGGCGCTTTCCTGCCCAATCTGCAAACGCTGTTGCATCGTTCCAGGACACATGTACCACCGGATGATCGTCTTTGCCTGCGATCGATGAATCAAAACCCGAGGGTTTCTGCCAGTAGCTCCCGGGAACACCACACCACCATGGAGTACCCGCGACTCGCTGAAACGTCTGCCGCTGGTGAATTTCGGGAGGAATTTCTTTTTCAAAAACGAATGACCAGCCAAAACGCTCTGCCTCGGTAACATAGCCCGTACTTTTGATAAATTCTCGGAACTGCCGGTTGGTAACAGGGTAAGTATCGATATAGAATGGTGCAACTTCGACTTTTCGAACCGGACCCTCTCCGTCTTCGGGGAACCCCTCATCGGTGTCTGTTCCCATGAGAAACGCGCCTCCATCCAGACGGATCATATCCTCGGTAGAACCTTTTCTTATGCGTATGAATTCGCGTGCTGTCGCTTGCGATTCGCGCAGAGCCTGCTGTCGTTGAATACTCGGAACACAACAGGCGTGAACACGAGGGGAGCCGGTCTCGGGGTCTACACGAGGCTGGTTCATGATACCTCCGCGGGATTCTGGTTCGGATAGGTCACGATCCGAATCGCAGCACGTTTCCAAAGTGCCTTAACGAATGTTTCCATTACGTTGTTACGTTTACTTTCCTCGAGCTTGTGTGAAATGCGGTTTTTGACTTCATCAAATGTTTCCATGCGTTCCGGGAAAATGTCGAGCACGTGCACAAGATGGTACCCGAAAGAGGTGCGAAACGGGGCGCTGACCTCTCCTTTCTTGAGCGAAAACGCTACAGCATCAAACTCAGGTACCATCACTCCCCGGGGAAAGGTACCGAGATCGCCTCCCTGACCCGGGCAATCGGAGAAACGATCGGCAAGGGTACCGAAATCTTCTCCCTCTGAAAGCCGACTGAGGCACTGGTTCAATACTGCCGGAACGGGTTCATCCGTGCGTTCGGTGTGCACTACAATGTGGCGGGCATGGATTCGAGCCGGAATGGAAAATTCGTCCGGGTGATTTCTGTAGTAAGCCGATACCTTGTCTGATGCGGGTGATTTGACGTTGCGCGTAAGAATGCGCTTCAATTCGGTGATCCGGATGTTCTGAAGCAGTCTCGCTTCGAACGCCTTGCCGTTTTCCGGGTGGGTGCGCATTGCCTGGTCGTACTGCTGCTTACCCCCGAATGGTTCGACAGCTTTCTGGAAGGCCGACTCAAACTGCTCCCGGGAAATCTGTATTCCGCGCTTCCGTGCTTCCTGGTCGAGCAACAGGCGTTCGATTATTCGGTTCTGGACCAGGCCCAGATCGATTTCCCCGTTCTGGTTGTATTGATCCTGCATGAAACGCAGCTCGAGCACTATGGACTCGGGGATGATTATTTCACCATTGACTGAGATGGGTGCGACGTGCGGCATAGGAGCAGTCCTGCAGGATTGTGTCGAATGCCCTGCTCTCTGCGGCTCGCCGGAAGGATGCTCAAGCCAGGCGCCGTAGCAGAGAAATGGCAAATTCTACAATTAATATAACTCTTCGGACAGGATTGAACCTTTAGCACTTCGGGGTTTCGGCAAGGTTTTTCTAAAGAAAACGCACTCCATTTCTCTGATAGTCGTAAATTATGCCGCACTCGTTTTGACAGGCTCAACGAGCCGATGCGGCATACGGCACCAATTGCTGATCATTGGGAGATGTCGCCCATGGCGTTGGTGTTACTCTGCCCGCGGAGCTTCAGGTTGTAGTGCCTTTTCGGCCTGGGGTTCCAGAAGGTGTGCCGTTCCGATCCAGCCAAAAAAGACCAGAGCGTTGGCTAATAACCCCACCACCAGTCCGTCGATACCGCCCGGATTCCTGAAGACAAAGTTCCAGGCAAGTACACCGACAATTCCGGCAATTGCTCCTGCGAAGAAGTGCTTGCGCGTGGCCTGTACGCCCATGATGCCCGCTGCCAGGGGTACCAGTACGATTGGTGACCAGAAGTTGTATGAATACAGCAGGATGTCCAGAATGCTTTTGATCTGTGTGGCAAATACAATAGCCAGGATACCGGTCAAGGCGTTGGCCAGCCGCACCCCGAGCAATCCGCCTTCAGTCGAAGTATCCTGGTTTCGTAATGGCTGCACGACATCGTGCACCAGTGCCACCGAAGCAGCATTGAGGAATGAGTCCGCCGACGACATGACGACCGAGATCACCCCTGCTACGACAATCCCTTTGATTCCTACCGGCAGAACCGTTTTGATCACAAAGGGCATTGACAGGTTCGGATCGAGCTGAGGGTCGATACTAAGTGCCACGAAACCGATCAATCCGGTGACTACGAAAAACGGAATTGAGAATAGGCCGCTCCAGAGTGTCCCCTGGGCAGTGTGGCGAGCGTCCTTGGAGAGAAACAGACGCTGGACATACGGCGGAACGAGTGTCTCACCTACCACAAAGGCCAGGAAAAGGGCGATAAACTGCAGAAGTGATGTCTCTGACCCAAGGAAGGTCAGATGCGAAGCCGGGGCCGCACTGGTCATTGCCGACCATCCTCCCGCATATACTATACCCAGTACCAGAGTCAGGGGAATGCCTACGGACAAGACCGCAAACTGGATAATATCGGTGAGAACGACCGATTTCATCCCGCCTACCGTCGAGTAAATAATGACAATGCCGCATCCGATGAGAATGCCATAGATCTGCGGAAGGCCTAAAAAGACATTGAATATGTATCCGATCGCACCCACCTGTGCACCCAGAATCCCGCCACAGACGATTACCGATAAAATCCCCGTAATGATTTTGCCAGCTTTCCCGTAGTGGCTTCCCATAATATCGCCGACCGTGATAGCATCGGGGTAGCGCTTTATGCGCGGGGCAATGAAACGTGCTACGAGGATCTCCTTAAGGCTGAATCCCCAGAGCGCAAAAATGTTTACCAGGCCCAGCCGAAACACCTTCTCCGCATTACCCATCGAGAACCCGCCTCCGATAAACGATGCCGAGAGGGTCGCGAAGATGACCCATTTGCCGAAACCCCGCCCTGCGACCGAAAACTGACTGATATTGGATACACCGCGGCCGGCGATAATGCCGACCGCCAGAATCGCACCGAGGTACAGCACGATTATAACCTGGTCCATGGAGACTCCTTTACAAAGAATCGGTTCTGTAGAGAGGGAAACTGCTGGCTTGAATAATTCTACCATTGTCGACACCTGAAGCCAAGTGCCAAGACGGGGGGCTCAATCGAAAGCGAATGCTGTGTATCTGTAGTTCAACAGAATGATTCCAATGAAATCACCGCACACTCAGAAATGCCCTGGGGGACATTGGCGCCACGCAACTTTGCATGCAGTGACAGATTGATCTCTCCTGTCTTGCATTTCTGACAGAGCTCCGGAAAGCTATTTATCAGAGATATCGACCCCAGGGGTTTCCGCAACACGGACAGTCTGGGCGGTGAACACAGAGCGTGGTGCCACATGATGAGCACCGCCATCGTTCATTCTCTCTACGGACAAATGCCCGGATTCCCTCACGCCTGATCTGGTCGAGATTCTCGCGCATGCTCATGCCGTAGTTCTTTCGGTACCGCGCGTCGAGTTGTTTCAGCCGGGAGCAGGGGAAAATATCACAGGAATAGCAGAACTCTGTGTCTCCCTTGAGCTTCTCGCATTTGCGTATCCGGCATGCAATGCACGATTTCGTCTTGTTGGTTTCTCCACCTCGACATCCAGGACAGTTGTTCCCCTTCTCGCGCATGGTGGCATAGCAGAGACTGCAGTTCATTCCGCAAGGTGCGATGTCTTTTCGTTTCGTCCTGCGGTTATCAGGTTTTACCCGTAGAGGCATGTTCGCTCCTAATACCGGTCGATTATCGTTCTACCGCATTGGCTGCGATGACATTTTCAAGCGCGGACTTTTTCCACAAATCCATCGAATCGTTCTTTGATTTCTCCCGTGAAGTTTTCCTCGGTCAGCCGTGTCTTCATCATGGCTTGATCGTTGCCACGCTGGTCTTCCGGAACGACAAGAGTGATCGGGAATGCGGTGCAGTTGGCAACCCGATCTCCCATCATACCACGCACCTTTGAAAAGACCCCCTCGTACCCGAATTTCCCGTCTTTCTGCTGGTCGCTGCCCCCACAGCACGTGGCGCAATAGAGCTGCTTGATACTTCGCCCGTACTTTCGAAGAACATCACGAAGAGGGGAGGGGAGGTGTCCCATCCAGATTGGCCCGACAATCACGACTGCATCGTAGTCCTCGGGATCCTTGCTCAACGCACGATTGCCGGCTCCGAATCCAATAAGGCTCGATAGAACTACAAGAGGAAACGCACTCTGCCGTGGCGTGATCTGTTCGATATCCCCGTCAACTGCCTCTGAGACCTTTTCTGCCAGAAATCTGTTGCTTCCGGTTTTGGAATAATAAACAACAAGTACGCGTTTCATGATGGTTTTCTCCGCAAATGACGTTTCAGGATTCCACCAGAGTTACGACCATGGAAATACGTCATGGGGATTGCGAAAGACAAGAGGAATGCAGGGCAACCCAGTACGCCGACCCATTCACGATCGGGTTCCTTTGTCCATCCCACGGAAAAAAAACGGCTCCAGACCATTATCGCCAAAGGAGTGATGGGTCCCGGCGGGGCCGGGGACAGCCGGCACGCATATCACCTGTTTGTTTGGATCTCTGAACTCGGAGTTGATCGTACAACGCAAAACGCTCAACCAGTCAGGCTGGTTGAGCGTTTTATATAAAAGCGAGTATGTCTGGTCCGAATCGATTATTCCACCCGGAGCCTCAATGAAGTATGTCGTCCTTCGCTGCTTTTGATGCGGGCCACGTACATCCCTGCCGGAAGACCGGCCTGGATCTGGAATGTCGCAGTTGATCCCGAAGATACCAGGCGAGGTACCGAACACTGTCTTCCGCGGCTATCATACAGCTTGCACGTTGGATTCGCAGCTCCAGTGACAACCAGCATCCGGCCACGGAGTTCATATCCGAGTTTGGAAACGGATGCGACTGCACGGGGTGAAGTTGCTACAGGGAGGTCGACATCTCCCACAAAACCGACTTCATCCAAAAGGAGCTCTCCGCTTTCGGAGCCGCTTGCATTTCGGTCTCCACGAATCTGCCAGCTCAACTTCAGGACCTGTGTCAACTCAAGGTTCTCGGGTGTGACGCCTGACCATGCCGGCTGACTGAATTCATCCCATTGAATTGTCATCTCGGTCCAGGATGAGGAATAAGGAATACTCACCCTGTGGTAGGCCTTTTTCTCCGTTTGTGCAACCGAAGCGGTTTCGATTCGCAGTACGGTTCCATCACGTCCACCTTTGTACCAGAACGTGATTCCAGTAGAATTGCTTATGTCAAAAGCAGCCTTGTCGGAACTCATATAGACACAGAGACCAACAAACGGATCGTATGCATAATCGCCCTGATCCAGCGTGAAGGGAAGCGATACACCTTTCCCGTCTTTTCCTTGCGCAGTGAAATCTGCAGTTGCGCTGGACGCGCCGCCATTGGTGGAATCATTGAAATCGTACCAGATGCCGCCAACCAGTGACCGGTTATCCATGTCCTCGAAGTCATCGAGAATGGAGATACCATCGGGATTGGTTCCAGGATCGCCTGTCCCGGGATCTCCAGTGCCGGGATCACCCGTACCCGGATCATTTCCTTCGAGGGCTGTCAGCCCAGGGAGAGCCACATCGTCAAGCAACAGGGATCCGTTCTCCACTGAGGTGGCATTGCGATTGCCTTTGACCTGAAAGCTGATTTTGACAACCTGGCTCAAGTCCAGATCCATCGGGGTGACTCCACTCCATGCCGGCTGCGTGAATTCATCCCAGTTAGCCGAGTACTCAGTCCAGCTGGTGGTTTTCGGCAGCGAAACACGATAGTAGGCTTTCCTTTCAGTTGCAGCGATATCGGCGGTCTCGATGCGCACCACCATGTCGTCGCTTCCGCCCTTGTACCAGAACTTGATTCCGGATGCTTCGCTAATGTCAACACCAGCTTTATCAAAGTCAAGGTAGGTGCCCACACCGATATAGGGATCATATTGGTAGGATCCCTGGTCGAGGCCATACTGAACGCGTGCGGCGAGTCCGCCTCCACTTCGTCCACTCTCCACACTGTCCAGTGTTACGGTCGATGCGCCGCCGCTGTTGGTGTCGTCGAAATCGTACCACAATCCTTCGAGGGCATTGCGGTGCACATCATCTTCGAAATCATCAAGAATGCCGCCATCAGAAACAGGAGGATTTGTTGTTCCGCCACCGCTGCCGCTGTATACATGAATGTCGTCGAAATAGGCATGCTGGTCGCTGGAGGGGGCCCAGTCCGAACTTCCGCCACCAAAGAAAGTAGAGAAACTCAGGTGGTCAATCCCGACATCGCTGCTAAGGCGAAACCGAAGATTGGATTTGGAGAGTACGAGCTGGTCGTCCACCCATACCTTCAGTACACCATTGGAACTTCCAACAGTGTTCATCTTAATGTATTGGCGTATTTTGTACCATTTACCAGCCTGAAACTGGAATTGTCGATTATCGAAATAGAAATCCTCGCCGTACTGATTAGGCATGTCGGGATGGTAGAGGTACACCTCACCCAGCACCCGGTCGCTATTGTCGATATTGCGAACCCGCCACATATAACGGGCGCTGAAGCCATTGTCGGCGCTTTCTCCGCCACTGGGACAGTCTCCGCCACAAAGTCCCGGAAGTTTTCCACCTTTTACCCATTCAAAGTTACTTCCGAATTTCAGGCGGTACTCGAGATTCATTTCATTGGACTTGGAAAACCTGTAGGAAAACTGTACGCCATTTTTGGAGGGGCCATACTCGTTGGCTTCATAGGTTATGCGAAGTGACTTTCCACTGTATGCATCACTGCCCCCGACAATATTCGCACGTCCTTCATCAAGACCGTTGCTCCAGTAATTGGAACTGAAATCCCCCGAAGCCATTGCTTCGGTATATTTTCCCGTGTTGTGGTTATCGAAACCCACCTGCTTGTCCAGGGCTGAGGCGGATGATACCAGCCCGACAGCCGCCGTCAAGACGATCAATTCCCTGCAAAACATATCGTTCTCTCCTTTATAGTGACATTGTTCGCCCGGCAAACATGCTGAGGCGGGCATCGGAAAACACCTGTTGTAACCTGAATAACTTGCAGGCTCGTGTCGCAGGCATAACCCCTTAGGCGATTGATCCTTTGATCAATGCCGGCTGCCTCACGATCCCGGGCACTGTACCGCTCTTAATGCAGTACGATCGTGTGGTTTCGTACTGCTCCTTTCACATCCTCGACCACAAGTGTGTACGCTCCCTTCGACAATCCGCGCGTGTCAATTGTCGAAACACCTCCCGTGATACCCCGAACGAGTACTCCACGGCCATTGTATAACCGGGCCCGCTGCACGTCGGCCAAAGCGATACGAATGCTTTGAGGGCGAACAGAGACGGGTTCTCCTG